>WLFB01000231.1 GCA_009703975.1 Actinomycetota bacterium
AATGCCCGCGTTACAAGATGTCATACACATTTTGGTATCTCGCGAATCTGTCCGCAAAGTGAATACAAAGTCTTGCAAGGAGAAATTTGGCCATGGAGATTTTTGGATGCGTGGCGAAGCGGTATCAATAAATCACCGGTCTCTGCAAAGAATCGTGTCATCAAAGAATCACCCGCTGCTTGCGAACTTGCAGCTGCCCAGAGTTAATCATCAAACCAAGAAGTGGGTAGTAATCTGCCAAGAGTGAAACCGAACGTACTACTGATAACACTGGATCAGTTTCGTGGGGACTGTTTATCAAGCGCAGGACACAAAGTCGTTCGCACGCCACATCTAGATGAACTCGCCCGCAACGGGGTGCGGTTCGCGAATCACTACAGCCAAGCAGCGCCGTGTTCACCCGGCCGTGCAAGTTTGTATACAGGTCTCTACCAAATGAATCATCGTGTGTGCGCAAATGGGACGCCACTTGATGACCGGTTTGACAATGTTGCACGGCTTGCAACTCGTCACAATTACTCTCCTGTAATTTTTGGTTACACAGATCAAGGCATTGACCCGCGAACAACTACCTCGGCTAATGACGAGAGACTCTCTAGTTACCAACATGTCTTGCCGGGTTTTGATCGCATCCTAAATCTTTCTGAACCGTATCCGCCGTGGCTAGAGCATTTAATAACTAATGGTTACGACATGGGCGACGACTACAACGGTGCTCTGAGCACCGAACCAGATCGCCACGAAGATTTAAGTATTTCGAATTTTCTCACCGATGAGTTTTTCACGTGGCTTGAAAAACGCGATTCAAATACGAACTCATCTTGGTTTTCGCATTTGAGTTATTTACGTCCGCATCCGCCATATGCAGCTGCCGGCAAATGGGCACGAGAGTACTCTCCTGATGAAGTTGATTTACCAATCGCTCCATCTGCCACGCGACATCTATTTCATGAAGCTGTGATGCACTCTGGACATAATGCGGCTCCAAAATTGGAATCTGAATTACGCGAAATGCGTACGCAATATTACGGAATGATCGGTGAAGTTGATTTTCAAGTCGGTCGAATCTGTGAAAAACTTCGCGAACGTGGCGAATGGGATAACACGCTGATAGTCGTCACTGCTGATCACGGTGACCAACTTGGTGATCACGGCTTAAAAGACAAACTCGGTTTTTTTGAGAGCAGCTATCACATCATCGGCATCGTGCGCGATCCAAAAAATCCACAAGCACATGGCAGTGTTGTAAACGAATTCACAGAAAACGTCGACATAATGCCAACTATCGCTGAAGCGATCGACGCCCCGGTGCCATTGCAATGTGACGGTTTGCCTCTTGGCTCGTTTCTGCGCGGCGAAACTCCTGAGCACTGGCGCAACGGTGCGTCATATGAGTTTGATTGGCGTCACATATATATAGATGACTCTCCGAACGGTGCTGCAAAAAATTGGCCGCATGATCGTCGGCTTGAGCGACAGCATTTGGCGGTGCGACGCAACCGCGACTGCGCATATGTGCAATTCGGCGATGGTAGTTGGCTGGCTTTTGATTTGAAATCTGATCCAACTTGGCGAACAACGATTGATGATCCTGCAAAAATCTTGCCGCTCGCACAAGAAATGCTGCTGTGGCGTTCACATCACACTGAACGTATATTGACTGGCATGTTGCTCGAAGACGGTGGAGTTGGTCGATGGCCAGAAGGTGTTTCGTGGCGCATCCGAGAGTAAGCTGCGTCACTCTCGCAACTTTGCCAACACCGCTTGAGGCAGGCGGCAAACTTCAAAGTGGCGCAAACTTGTGGGTTAAGCGTGATGATTTAACTGGTCTTGGTGTCGGTGGCAATAAAGCCCGCAAACTTGAATTTCTTTGTGCCGAAGCAATCGACAATGATGCAACTTGTCTGGTCACAGTTGGCGCCGCGCAATCAAATCATTGTCGAATGACTGCAGCCGCAGGTGCCCGACTTAATCTGCCAACTCATCTTGTTTTATCAGGCGAGAAACCAAAAAATCTTGAAGGTAATCAAATGCTCTCAGCGATGTTTGGTGCGCACTTGCATCACACTGGCCTTGCCGCCAGTGACTGGTCAAACCTTGAACTTGCACGCGCCGAACTAACCGAGAAATTGATTCGTGACGGCCAGCGACCGCACTCAATCCCGATTGGTGGTAGCACTGCTGTTGGTGCGATTGGCTACGCGGTTGCATTTGACGAAATTATTTCGCAATGTTCTCTGCAAAATTTTGTTGCGGATGCGATTGTGTTTACAACTTCAAGCGGCGGCACACACGCTGGACTTGTCGCGGGATTAGTTCGCGCCCGTGCAAATGATCCACAAAAAGTTTTGCCAAAAATTATCGGCATCGGAGTTGCCAAGGGAGTTGCTTTAAATACAAATCGTGTTGTTGAATTAGCAAACGAAACACTCACCCTGCTCGGCGAGAGAGCGAATGCAACAATTGCAGACGTAATCATTGACGCCAGCTACATGGGTGCCGACTATGCAATACCGACTCAGGCTGCTGCAGATGCAACAACCTGGGCGGCGCATCGCGGCGCGTGGGTGCTCGACCCTGTTTATAGTGCCAAAGGTTTTTCAGGGCTTCTCGGGCTCGATGCGAATGGCGATTTTGGAGTGGACTCAAATATTATTTTTATTCACACTGGCGGACTACCGTCGCTATTTGTGATGCACTAGTTTTAACTTATTCAAAATTATGTCAATTCAAAGATTTTCTGAACATTTAAAGGCTCCGTGGCCGAACGGGCGTGGCACGAGTTATGAAATCGCCAGCCAAACGCCTGGAGTTTCTGGCTGGACATGGCGTGTCGCGATTGCGCCAGTTGTTGAAGATTGCGACTTTTCACATTTTGAAAATGTGCATCGACAATTGTTAATTATTTCTGGTGGCGACATGGTGCTAGATGTTGGTGGAGAAATAATTATTTGCAAACATGGAGAAGTCGCTATATTTGCCGGCGATATTGCAACAACTGCGAAACTAGTTGACGGACCGATTGTCGATCTCAATTTAATGACTGTTCGGGGTAAGGCTTCGGGGGTCATGACTCACATCACTCGGCCCGGTTTATTGCCTAAGGCCGAGATGCTCGTCTGTGTTTCTGAAACTGCCGAAATCACTGTTGACGATCAACTCGTGACTCTGCATCATCAAGATGCGTTTCTTGACGCCAGCAGCAATCAAATCAAACTCATCTCAGGCACCCTCGCCCACATCACTCTCGCCTAA
>WLFB01000232.1 GCA_009703975.1 Actinomycetota bacterium
CCGTGGTGAGCGCACATACGACCTTTACAGTCGTCTACTCAAGGAAAACATCATCATTCTTGGAACGCCAATTGATGACACGATCGCCAACTTGGTTTGCGCGCAGTTGATTCACCTTGAGAGTGAGAATCCTGACAAAGACATAAATATCTATATCAACAGTCCAGGTGGCGATATTTCGGCGCTGTTTGCAATTTATGACACGATGCAATTCATCAAAAATGACATTGCTACGATTTGCTTGGGTCAGGCCGCTTCGGCAGCAGCCGTTCTTCTCGCTGCCGGTACCAAAGGCAAGCGCTTGGCGTTGCCACACTCGCGAGTTCTGTTGCATCAGCCGTATGCGCAAGTTGGTTACGCCCAAGTCACAGATCTTGAACTAGCAGCGAGAGAGATTTTGCGTATGCGCGAAATTCTCGAAGAAATTCTTTCTCAGCACACTGGCCAGCCAATTGACAGAGTGCACAAAGACACGGATCGCGATTTCGTAATGGAGGCGCAAGCCGCAAAAGACTATGGAATCATTGATGAAGTGATTTCGACTCGGGCATTCGCAGATCGTTCTGGACCAATTCGTTGAAATTTGAAAAGGGGCACTGATGGCAAAGTTTGGTGATTCTGCTGAGTTGGTGAAGTGCTCGTTTTGCGGCAAGTCGCAAAAGCAAGTAAAGAAACTTATTGCTGGTCCTGGTGTTTATGTTTGCAATGAATGTATTGATCTTTGTAACGAGATCATTGATGAAGAGTTAAACGAGCAAGCGGACGTCAATTTTGAGAAGTTGCCGAACCCTCGCGAAATTCGAGCGTTCTTAGATGAATATGTAGTCGGGCAGGAAACTGCGAAAAAAGTTTTATCAGTGGCGGTGTTTAATCATTATCGCCGAATTCAATATAAACAGAATTCGTCAGCGCGACGAGATGATATTGAACTTTCAAAAAGCAACATCATGCTGCTCGGGCCAACTGGCTGTGGCAAAACGCACATGGCGCAAACATTGGCTCGTCTGTTGAATGTTCCATTTGCGATTGCTGATGCGACTGCGCTGACAGAAGCGGGCTACGTCGGTGAAGACGTTGAAAATATTTTGCTGAAACTGCTTCAAGCCGCAGACTTTGATGTCAAGAAAGCCGAATCCGGAATCGTCTACATCGATGAAATTGATAAAGTAGCCCGCAAGAGTGAGAACCCTTCAATTACTCGTGACGTGTCTGGCGAAGGCGTACAACAAGCACTCCTTAAAATTCTTGAAGGTACAGTTGCGTCAGTTCCACCCCAGGGTGGGCGCAAACATCCACATCAGGAATTTATTCAGATCGATACAACTAATGTGTTGTTCATTTGCGGTGGCGCATTCGCAGGTCTAGATCAAATTATTGCTTCTCGTATCGGCCAGAAGGGTGTTGGCTTTCATGCACAAGTCAAGTCGAAAGCAGAGAAAGATCCCGGAGAACTTTTCGCGCAGGTGCTTCCTGAAGATCTTCTTAAATTTGGCATGATTCCAGAATTTGTCGGGCGTTTACCAATGATCGGCGCAGTGAATAGTCTGGACCGTTCGGCGCTAATCAAGATTCTCACAGAACCAAAAAATGCATTATTGAAGCAATACCAAAAGTTTTTTGAGTTTGAAGAAGTTGCACTTGAATTTACCGTTGAAGCTTTAGAAGCTGTAGCCGACCAAGCTTTGTTGCGAGGTACAGGTGCCCGTGGTCTACGTGCAATTCTCGAAGAAGTTTTGCTTGAGACTATGTATGAGTTACCCGGCCGTACCGATATCGCAAAGGTAGTCATAGATTTAGGCGCAGTGAACAAAACATCCGCTCCTTCTTATGTTGCAAAATCGACACTGGCAGCCCGTCAACGTCGCGCTGCTTCTTAAATCAACCTAAGTTAAGCTCGTGCAATATTTAGACGCGTTGCGTTATCTTGATGAGCGTTCAAACTATGAGAGAACTGGACGCGTCGACACTCCGTCAATAGAAAACATTGAACGGCTGATGGATGCTATTGCAAATCCGCAACATGCTTACAGGTCAATACACATAACGGGCACTAACGGAAAGGGTTCGACTGCGCAGATTACAACGAAGCTTTTGATGGCCCATGGTTTGCGAGTTGGCACTTATTCAAGTCCACACTTAGACCGCATCAATGACCGAATATGTATAAATGGCGAGCCGATTAGCGATGAAGAGTTTGGTTTGCAGGTTGGCGCAATTTCTGATCTAGAAATAATTTCGGGAGTTCGCCCAAGCTTTTTTGAAATCATGACTGCGGCGATGTTTCGTTGGTTTGCTGATGAGGCTGTAGACGTTACAGTTGTCGAAGTTGGAATGCTCGGACGTTGGGATGCAACAAATGTTATTAATTCTGATGTCGCAGTAATCACGAATATCGCACTTGACCACACCGAATATGCCGGACCGACGGTCAAGCATATTGCAGAAGAAAAAGCCGGAATTATTAAACCATCGAGCATCGTTATCCTCGGCGAGACAGATGAAGTCTTACGCGAGGTATTCCTTGAAATGCCAGCGCAAGCACAAATTTGTCGTGGTGATGATTTTAGTTGTGATGAAAATCGTTTAGCGGTTGGTGGGCGATTAATCACGGTGCGCACACCGCGCACGATTTATGAAGATGTCCTCGTGCCGCTGCATGGCGAACATCAAGGTGATAACGCTTCACTTGCGATCAGCGCAGTCGAGGCTTTTTTCGATTCAATGATTGACCCTGAGATCTTGGCTGAAGCGATGCGAAACGTAGTGATGCCTGGCAGATTCGAAGTTCTCGGTCATCAGCCCCTCGTGATTCTTGATGGCGCTCATAATCCTGCTGGCGCAAAAGTTTGTGCCGAAGTTTTCTTTGACGATTTCAATATGAGTGGGCGCAAGATTCTCGTAACTGGGGCACTTCGAAGTCGGGACCCAGACGATTTGTTAACAAATTTTCGCGCGGCTGAATTTGATGTTGTGATTACTTGCACTCCGCCATCGCCGCGAGGTTTGCCTGCAAACGAAATGGCTGAAGTTGCTCATCGAGTCGGTTGTAACGAGGTGATCGTGGCCCAATCAGTTGAATCAGGATGTGAGACCGCTTTGAAACTGGCGCAATCTCAAGATGCTGTGCTCGTTGCAGGGTCTCTTTATATTGTTAGCGCTGCACGGCCGTTTCTCTTGAGTAGAGCCACTAAACACCCATAACGTGCGAGCCACTAGAACATCCTTTATCCTGAAGGGA
>WLFB01000233.1 GCA_009703975.1 Actinomycetota bacterium
ACCGCGTTAATCGCAATCTTCTCGATAGTTAGTTCAACAAGATCTGGGGGTGCAAGTACGACAACTTCTTGTGGATCACGAGTTGTGCCGCTTAACATTCGCATCACACGTTCGGGTGTTGGTGGTACAACAGGTAAGCCATCGGTGTACCCGCGACTGAACATCGCTTCAAATTCATCTTCCGCTGAAGCAATTTCAATTTGTCGCGAATGCAAGATTTCGCCACCATAAAGTACGCGAAGTTTGTCAACAATGTCAGGGTCAACACTCATTGATCCGCAACCTGGCCGAAACTCTGGAAGTTCGTTACCGAGATCAGCAATGCCAGTTAGTTCGCGCCACTCACTGCGCATCCAACCAAAAGTGCGTTTTGTTTCAACGCCATTCTCACGAAAAATTAGCGTTGGCACCGTGTCGATGTCGGCGTGCCAACTTACAGCAAGATCAAGATCGCTGACAGAAACGACACCTTCAGGAAATGTCGGATCATCTTGCGTGTAAACCGTGAGCGACGGTAGTTCGCGCATGAGGCGCTCAATAACTGGTACGACCATCACGCATGTTGCACATTCGCGTTTAACAATTAATGTCCAACCGTCGCGTAACGGATTTTTCGTAACTGTCATGAACTCACTCGCCTTAACTTGCTAGAAATTCACAAATTAAGCGATTAACTTTTTCGGGCTGTTCAAGTTGCAAGAAGTGTCCGGCCGCTGCAATTAGTTCAAACTCAACATTGGCTGGAGCCATGGATTTCGCAGATTCAAAAACATCGGTCCCAATGCATCCACAATCTGTGCCGTGTAGATAAAGCAAAGGTTGTGTCGGCACACCAGAGCCCATCTGATTTTGTAATTCGGTGAGTTGTGGATCGCGATAGCCGTCGCCAAGAGCCGCGCGATAATACCCAAGTGCTGCTTGCAGATTTTTTGGATCGGCTAACGACTTGCGCACGAATTCAAGATCGACACTGGCGTCATATCCTGGCGACCAATCGCGCCACAACATATCAATGAACGCAAAGTTATTTGCGCTAACGACGAGATCGGCTAGGCCGTGCTGAAAGAAAAACATATACCAACTGCGTTTAACTTGTTCAAGATTTTGGACGAAGGCCAAACCGAGAGCAGCAGTTGGTGGCACAGCCATGCCGACTACTTTGCGCCAACGTGATGGTGCGTCGATTGCGGCACCGTAACAACTCGGCGCGCCAAAATCGTGACCGATAATCACAGCATCACTGTCGCCGCCAAGAATTTCGTGCAAAGCATTTGCATCTCGCGCCAGCATTGCAGTTTGATAGCAGCCATCTGAAGGTACTGCACTTGGCGCGTACCCGCGCATGAATGGAGCAACGGCTCGGTAACCAGCTTCAGCAAGTTGGGGCATCAAGTGGCGCCATGTTCGTGCCGTGTCAGGAAAGCCGTGCAGCAACAGTGCTAATTTGCCAGATCCACACTCGAGATAGGAGAAGTCGGTGCCATTGGCCGACACGCACTCCATCTTGATGTTCGCATCAGCCACATCTAAAAGATACTTGACTGGGACTAAGGTCACGCCATCAGCGGTTGCAAACACTTTGATTACTAATAATATTTCTCCGTGGGGGAAAACGAAGTAACCGTAAGGTTTCATGGCGTGCGCGGTTCAACTGCATGTCACGGTCAATCAACTCAGCGCTACGGCGGAAACACCTCGTGTGTTTCGGTAGATATTGGCACAGACTCACCAATAATTTTTGATCTCGGTACTGGTTTGCGATACATGAGTTGCGGTGAAGATGATTCAGCCACACCAAAACCATTTGTTGGTGCCTGTTTGCTTACACATTTGCATTGGGATCACCTGCAGGGTTTGCCATTTTTTAAATCGCTATTACATCCCGACACTGTGATTGATATCTATGGGCCGCGACAACCGGACGGTGAGTCGATCCGTGACGTTTTCACTACAAAAATTTGTCCACCGACTTTTCCAATTTGCATCAGCGAATTTGCAGCAACGATTAATTTTCACGAGATCGGCGATGACGATTTTGCGATCGGCGAAACAAAAGTCATGAGTCGCTTCGTGCCGCATACGGGGGTGACACTTGGTTTTCGTGTGACCGCAAATAACACGACAGTGACTTACCTATCTGATCATCAACAGCCAGACGGAGATTTTGCTTTAACGACAGGCGCCAGACAACTATGTCAGAACACGGATTTATTGATTCACGATTCACAATTTACGCCGGCCGAGTTTGCATTAAAATCAAATTGGGGACATTCAACGCTTGAGTTTGCAATGTGGGTTGCTGAAACCACTTCGGCAAAGCGTTTGGCATTATTTCACCATGACCCTTCGCGCAGTGACGACGCACTCGATGTTATTGCTGGTCGACTCGCTGGCATCGCACAAAATCGGGGTTTTCAGGTGTTCGCAGCGGCAGATGAAATGTCGGTCAAGGTTTCTGCCCTAGTCTCGTAAGCGATGACTGAAGCATTTGATAGCAAAGAATTCCGGAGTGTGTTGGGCAATCTGCCGACCGGTGTCGTAATAGTTACTGGTTTAGATGTTTCGGGCGAGCCACTTGGAGTAACCATTGGTTCGTTCGTCTCAATTTCGCTTGACCCACCTCTAGTTGGTTTTTTTCAAGGATTTAATTCGAAGACCTGGCCTGCAATCGCCGTGTCCGGCAGTTTTTGCGCCAATGTTCTGGCACAAGATCAGAGCGAGTTGTGTTGGCGGTTCGCAAAAGATGCAGAAGCCAGATTCGAAGGGGTGCAGTGGACGCCCGCGGCAAGTGGCGCCCCAAAAATTGCTGGTTCGCTCGCACACATTGATTGCGCAATTGAATCGAGTTCGCAGGTCGGTGATCATTTATTTATTGTTGGTCGCGTGCGAAATCTTGAAGCACTTGCCGGTTCTAAAAGCGCAATGATATTTTTCAAAGGTGCAGTGACAGGAACTCCACAGTCCTTGTGAGTTTTATTTTTGCCGTCGTCGTTGCGGCTGTGTGCGTGTATGCAGGTGTTGCAAAGTTTGTGACTTTCAATGACTGGACATTTCAAGCACGTGCACTTGGTGCGCCAGACCCCGCTGTTCTACTTTTGCCAGTTGCTGAGGTCACACTTGGTGTGATGCTCGTTGGTGGTTGGTGGCTAACTCAAACGATTATCGCCAGCACTTTATTGCTGTGCTCGTTCACCGTATTGTTGCTGGTGCGATTGCGTGACGAAGATCGTC
>WLFB01000234.1 GCA_009703975.1 Actinomycetota bacterium
ACACAGTCAGCGCTGGTATTGACTCACCTAATGTTTCGAAATGGCTTGAAGCCAATGTCGAAGGTGCAAAGGGTCCATTTAATTTTGAATTTATTGCGGGCGGGCATTCAAATTTGACTTTTTCGGTGCGTGATGCGAATCAGAATCATTACGTGTTGCGCCGTCCACCACTTAGCCACGGTCTTGCTAGCGCTCACGACATGGGGCGTGAACACCGAATGATCGACGCACTACAAAATTCGAACGTTCCGGTGCCCCGCACTCGTGGGTTATGCAGCGACATTGAAGTCAACAGCGCACCGTTCTATGTAATGAATTTCGTTGATGGGCACATAATCCGCGACAGCACAATCGCCGAGAGCGTCTTGACCGCACAAACCCGAACTCGTGCCAGCGAATCACTAGTTGAGACACTGACAAAAATTCATGCCGTTGATGTTTCTAAAGTTGGATTGCAAGATTTCAGTCGCCACGAGGGCTATATCGCAAGACAACTTAAGCGATGGTACGGGCAATGGAACGCACAAAAAACCCGTGAACTTTCGTCAATTGACCGCGTCTACGAAGAACTTGCAAAGCGAATCCCAGAACAGGGCCAAGCGACAATCGTGCACGGCGATTATCGCTTAGATAATTGCATCGTCAGTTCTCAAGGAGAAATTCAAGCCGTTTTAGATTGGGAGATCTGCACACTTGGTGATCCACTTGCAGATCTCGGTCTGCTGACCGTCTACTGGACAGGACCTGGTGACGAACCGTCCCCGTGGATGTCGCAGTACACAACCGTCAGCGGGTTTTTGAATCGCAACGATCTAATCGAGCACTACGCAAAAATCACAGGTCGAGATGTTTCGAATATTGAGTTTTATCGAGCATTTGCATATTGGAAACTCGCCTGCATCGTTGAAGGTGTTTATGCTCGCTACTTAGGCGGCGCACTCGGAGAAAAAACTGCTGCAGAACTAGAGCCGTTTAAATTGCAAACCGAAGCTGCTGCGAATAGCGCCGAAGTTGCACTATCGCGCCTAAACTGACCACCAAATGGATAAGCCCTACACGACTCTTGGTGAGCTTCCTGAGATTAATGATCCGCTTTTAGTTGTGATGATGTCTGGTTGGATCGACACAAGTTCAGCAGCAGCAAACGCGATGGAGTCAATTTCAAAGGAACTAAAAGCCAAAGCGATAATTTCTTTTGACAACGACACCTTTGTTGACTATCGAGCACGACGTCCAATCATGGAGTTGCGCGAAGGCGTGAATACAAAACTAATTTGGTCCACTCCCGAAATTTCGCTTGGCCAAGACATCAATGGCAAAGATGTATTGCTGTTAACTGGCCCAGAGCCAGACACTCGCTGGCACCTTTTTGCTGAAACTGTGGCCGATATCAGTATCGAGTTCGGCGTGCGCCGAATGATCGGAATCGGGGCTTATCCGTTCGCCACCCCGCACACTCGTGCGGTTTATATCTCATGCACCTCGCCTGACAAAGAACTAGTTGCAAATTTGCCATACATTAAAAGTTCGGTAGATGTACCTGCTGGTATGGCGGCGGCGATTGAACATTCGCTTCACGATCGAAAAATTCAGGCTCTCGGATTATGGGCCCGCGTTCCACACTATGTCGCATCGATGCCTTACCCTGCTGCCTCGGCTGCCTTGCTATCTGCGCTCTGTGATACGGGCGGCATATCAATTGATGTTTCTGACATGCGCGAGCAGGCCAATACCCAACGCGAGCGACTTGACCAATTGATTGCCGGCAACACTGATCATTCACAAATGTTGACTCAACTTGAGCAAAGTTTTGACGAGCAAATCGCGAACGGTACAACTGAGATTAATTTCGGAGGACCAATCCCAAGTGGTGACGAAATCGCTGCGGAATTTGAAAAGTATTTGCGCGAGCGCTAAATATTAACTAGCGCGAGCGAGACCGTGCAACCAAGATTGCACATTGATACCGAGGGCATTTACGTCGTAGCCGCCCTCTTGTAATACAACTGTTGGCAACTTAAGTTGAGCAACAAGCGCACCACACCTGTCGTATCCGGGTGTGGTCAAAGACAAGTCGCTAATCGGATCAGTAATGAAAGTGTCAAGACCGAGCGAAACAATCAGCATTGACGGACCAAATTTTTTGATGCTTTCACAAGCTCGCTCAAGAGATTTCAAATAAGTGTCGTCGTCGGTGCGCGCCGCGAGTGGCAAGTTAAGCGTTGAACCTAATCCTTTACTCGACCCAGTTTCATCGGCATAACCGGTGAAATACGGGTATGCCCTCGCAGGGTCGCCGTGCAGAGAAACGAATTGCACATCGTCGCGCTCATAAAAAATCTGCTGAGTGCCATTGCCATGGTGATAGTCGACATCAAGCACAGTTACTTTGGTGCCAGTGGTACTCGCCACATGATGTGCCACGATCGCAGCGTTGTTAAAAAAGCAATATCCACCGTACAAATCTGTAGTTGCGTGATGACCTGGTGGACGACATAGACCATAACTAAATCGCTCGCCGTCCAGAACGATTTGAGTTGCGCTCATCGCAACGTCAACCGCACCACGGGCGGCTTCGTACGTACCCATAGTTAATGGGGTCGTAGTCTCAAAACACCACCAGCCCAATTTGCCGTTGACTGACTCTGGCTCGACACGCTCACCCATGTGTTCGCGCAGGTTCGATTTGAAAAACATGTCAGGCACAACTTCGCGAACTTCTTTTACATCGCGCTGATAATCAGCCCATGCGGTCGATAAAAACTTCAGCAAGCCCGGATTATGTATTTTTGTGATCGGTTCGGTGCCCCACTCTGTCGGCGACACAAAATCGAAGGCATCGTCGGCAGCAAGAGTTTCGCGAATCTTTTCGGCTCGCCCCGTGTGCTCAAATGGCGAGTGCGCAGTCGAGCTCTCAATTTCGACTTCTGGATTGTGCAACAAGTGCGCCGGCGTATAGACAACTTTCATTACTTCCTCAATTCTTGATTTCCGGAATTCTTGATTTCTAGTTAAAATCTAGGTTAAGTCCAAAGGTGATCGCAGTGAGCGTTTAAGTTCGGCCATTCCAGAAGTTGTAGCAATGACTTCTATCGCATCCCAAAGCTTTACAGCTTCTTGACCGCGTGGAATTTTTGAAATCACTGGTCCAAAAAAACTCCCTTCATTTGGTGCACCAGGCTTAAACGTGAGAATCGGAGTCCCTACATCTTTACCCGTACGCGAGAG
>WLFB01000235.1 GCA_009703975.1 Actinomycetota bacterium
CCGCATCATGACATTTATTCAATTGAAGATCTCAAACAATTAATTCATGATTTAAAAAATTCAAACCCAGTCGCGCGAATTCATGTGAAACTAGTCGCTGAAGTTGGCGTTGGCACGGTGGCTGCGGGCGTAGCCAAAGCGAAAGCAGATGTAGTTCTAATTTCTGGTCACGACGGAGGCACCGGCGCGTCGCCACTGACTTCGCTAAAGCATGCGGGTGCGCCATGGGAGCTCGGTCTTGCTGAAACTCAACAGACTTTGATGCTAAACGGCTTGCGTGATCGCATTGTTGTGCAGACCGATGGCCAAATGAAAACCGGTCGCGATGTAATTATTGCTGCGTTGCTTGGTGCCGAAGAGTTTGGGTTTGCGACGGCGCCATTAGTTGTTAGTGGTTGTGTGATGATGCGGGTTTGTCATCTCGACACTTGCCCAGTCGGTATCGCAACTCAGAACCCGGAACTTCGTAAAAAGTTTTCAGGCAAGCCAGAATTTGTGACGAACTTCTTTGAATTTATCGCCACAGAAGTCCGCGAATATCTTGCGCAACTTGGATTTCGCAGTTTGCAAGAGGCTGTCGGCCGTGTTGAGATGCTCAACGCGAAACTCGCAGTTGACCACTGGAAGGCTCGCGGGCTTGACATCTCGCCAATTTTGGCGGTGCCACAAAATCCGTACAACCAAACGCCACATCACTCGACACAGCAGGATCATGGATTGTCTGGCGCACTTGACAACGAACTGATTGTTGATTGCAAAAACGCGCTTGAGAATTCTCAACCCGTGACGATCGAATATTCAATCAATAATACGAATCGCACAGTGGGCACGATGCTTGGCTATGAAGTTACAAAACGATTTGGCGAAATCGGATTGCCAGATGCGACTATCTCAATTCGCTTCACTGGGTCTGCTGGTCAAAGTTTTGGTGCCTTTATTCCAAAAGGTATTGAGTTGCGATTAGAGGGTGACTCAAATGATTATTTGGGTAAAGGTCTGTCAGGTGGCCGAATAATTTTGCACCCTGACAAGCGCGCAAAATTCGTTGCCCACGAAAACGTTATCGCGGGCAATGTAATTGGATATGGTGCAACAAGCGGCGAGATTTTTGTTTCCGGCGTTGTCGGTGAGCGATTTTGTGTACGTAACTCCGGTGCGACTGCCGTTGTCGAAGGTTTAGGCGATCATGGTTGTGAATATATGACTGGCGGTCGGGTAGTTGTTCTTGGCACAACCGGGCGCAATTTCGCCGCCGGAATGTCCGGTGGAATTGCGTTTGTTTACGATATTGATGATGAATTTCAGTCACGTGTCAACACTGAGCTTGTTGATGTCGTTGGGCTTGACGAATCTGATTTGACTTGGCTAGAACAAATAATTCGTCGACACCATGAACTAACGAACTCAGTGCGTGCTGGTGATGTTCTTACGAATTGGCAAGTAGCTAAGACAAAGATACGCAAAGTCTTGCCACGTGATTACGCCCGAGTTATTGCAGAAATTGAAAAAGCAAAACTAGAGAAAGTGAAAGTAACTGCCAATGGGTGAGCCAACTGGATTTCTTAAGTGGGATCGTTTGACCCCACAACGCAGGCGCATTGAGGTGCGTGTTCAAGACTGGCAAGAGGTATACGAGAAGTTTCCTGCCGAAGAATTAAAACATCAGGCCGGTCGATGCATGGATTGTGGAATTCCATTCTGCAATAACGGCTGTCCGCTTGGCAATTTGATTCCAGATTGGAACGATCTCGTATATCGCGGAAATTGGAAAGACGCCATTGAGAGATTGCATGCGACAAATAATTTTCCAGAATTTACTGGGCGTCTATGCCCAGCGCCATGTGAATCGGCGTGTGTCCTCGGTATTAACTCTGATGCGGTGACAATTAAACAAGTTGAAGTTGAAATCATTGATCGCGCTTGGAGTGAGGGTTGGGTTGTTCCGCAGATGCCTTCAAAGAAAACTGGTAAACGCGTTGTTGTAATCGGATCAGGCCCAGCCGGGCTGGCGTGTGCTCAGCAACTTACGCGCGTTGGTCACGATGTTGTGGTACTTGAACGTGCCGATCGAATCGGGGGATTGTTGCGGTACGGAATACCCGAATTTAAAATGGAGAAGCATCACATTGAGCGGCGAATTGATCAGATGCAAACCGAAGGAACTGTCTTTCGCACCAACGCTGTTGTCGGCGAGAATGTTGACATTGATGTACTTGTTGCATCAAATGATGCAGTGGTTTTGGCCTGTGGCGCGACGGCGTGGCGTGACTTGCCAGTTGCTGGTCGCGAGCTTAAAAATATTTATCAAGCAATGGAGTATTTGCCGCCAGCGAATAAAGTCCAGCAGGGAGATCTTTCGACTTCACCGATTTCGGCAGCTGGTAAACATGTCGTGATCATTGGCGGCGGTGACACTGGTGCCGATTGTCTGGGTACTGCTCATCGACAAGGGGCTGCTTCGGTTACTCAGCTTGAGATTTTGCCACAGCCACCCGAGACCCGCTCGGCAACGAACCCTTGGCCGCAATGGAGTTTTATTTATAGAACATCCTCGGCGCACGAAGAAGGTGGCGAGCGATTGTTCTCAGTAACTACGGATCGATTTTTGGGTGACGAAAAAAATAATGTGCGTGCGTTGGTGATCTGCGAGGTTAGGTCTGAGGCAGGATCATTCGTGAAAGTAGAAGGCACTGAGCGTGAGTTGCAGGCAGATCTAGTTTTGTTAGCACTCGGGTTTGTTGGTCCGGAGAAATCTTCATGGATAGATCAACTCGGGGTGCAAATTGATCCGCGTGGCAACATTGTTCGTAACGACGATTACATGTCAAGTACTAAAGGTATTTTTGTAGCCGGCGATATGGGTCGTGGACAAAGTTTGATCGTTTGGGCTATTGCCGAAGGTCGTGCTTCGGCTGCGGCAGTTGATCGTTATTTAATGGGCTCAACTGATTTGCCCGCGCCGATCGTCGCATCAGCAAAACCTCTAAATTAAGGCAAATTTGAAAGTTCAGAAATTGCGTTCACACGCCGGATGTCCCAAATCGTTTACGATAGATCGTGATGTTGATTAATAATTTAAAGTCAGGACTCACCGCGTTGATTGTGGCTGCCTGTGTGCTGACATCTTGTGGTGTTGATGTAACCGGTACAGCGACCACTGTTGTACCTGTCGGACCAACAGATTTTGCGACGATTCCGCCCGTGCAATCAACTTTGCCAAATACAACA
>WLFB01000236.1 GCA_009703975.1 Actinomycetota bacterium
ATGAACGCAATTATTGGGTTTCCTAAACCGCAGGTCGCATGTTCGATTCATGCCGGGGGCACCAATGATTGATCGGTTCAAGCCTTGTGAGTTAGGGCTTCCCGCGAAATGGCTGAATGCCGTTGGCAGGAACTACTCCTAAACGACCACGCTGGTAGTCATCAAAAGCTTGTTGCAGTTCTGCGCGAGTGTTCATAACAAATGGTCCGTGCTGCTCGACTGGTTCGCCAATTGGTTGACCGCCCAACAAGATGACGTCAAGAGCAGTTGCTCCTGCTGCCTCAATTGTCATGGTGTCGCCGTGTCCGAACACGACTGCTTGACCAAGACCAAAGGGCACTCGCTGCGATCCAGCAAAGCCAGTGCCTTTGAGTCCATACGCAAGTGCATTGAACTGTGGGTTCCATGGCAGCACCATTCGTGCCCCAGGCGAAAGAGTTGCATGTGCCATAACAATTGGTGTCTTGGAAGAACCTGGACCCTGAACGCCATCGATGTCGCCCGCAATAAGACGTATGAGAGTGGTTGCGTCAGGCGTTGTGAGAAGTTTCACCATGTTGGCTTCAAGGTTTTGATACGCAGGCGAGATCATTTTTTGCTTCGACGGCAAGTTGACCCATAGCTGCAGGCCATGAAAAAGACCACCAGTGACAACCAAACTTTCAGGTGGTGTTTCAATATGTAAAATTCCGCTTCCCGCTGTCATCCATTGCGTTGCGCCGTTAGAAATAACGCCGCCACCACCGTGAGAATCTTGATGAATGAATGTTCCGTCCATGATGTACGTGACAGTTTCAAAGCCACGGTGTGGGTGCCAGTCGGTACCGCGTGGTTCGTAGGGGCGGTAATCGACTTCACCCATCTGATCCATCATGATGAATGGGTCAAGAATATTTTTTGCAATACCGGCAAATGCGCGACGAACAGGAAAACCTTCACCCTCAAAACCGCTAGGTGCGGTGGTCACAGAGCGAACGGGGCGATCGGTTACTTCGGCACCAGGCGAACTGATGCGCGCAAGTGTGAGTGTGTCGGCGGTGACTGCAGGCATGCGTGAATCCTTTATTGACGGACAACTGATTAGTTGCGTACACAATCATATTGGTCAAAGGAGTTCAATTCGAAAAATCTGCAGACCGGGTTTGTAGGCGAGGTTGGAAAAATGATGGGCTGCATAGTTAAGGCGTAGATACACTTGACGCTGTGCCGAAAGCTGTGAAAGCCAAAAAGACGGCGCCGCGAAAACGTGCCTCACGTAAGACCCCAGACCTCGACGAGATCATTGAAATCACGATCCAACTTGTTCTTGAGCACGGCGACAGTGGCTTTCGAATTGAAGAATTAATTGAACTAACCGGTATTTCTAAAAGCTCGTTGTATTTGCATTTTGGAGACCGCGATGGGCTGGTGGGTGCCGCGATGTCCACCGCATATTTGCGAGACGTGAAGATTAACGTTGATGATGCGATTGCGCTGGTTTCAGGGATTTCCACTCGCAAACAAATGCTTGATGCGATTCCCATCCTTGTTAACGCGGCACTGGACACCCGCGAAATTGCGCGCTGGCAGCGTGTGATGGTGCTGGCCTCTGGTCGACATCGGCCCGAAATGTTGAAGCGAATTTCTGAAGCCCAAACCATGGTCGATACCGCACTTGAAGAGTTGCTTCGAGAAAAGCAGAAACAGGGAATTGTTCGAAAAGATCTAGACGCGCGCGAGATTGGCGTGCTGATGCAGACCGCATTCATCGGTCGAATCTTTCGCGATATCGATTCAAAAATTACCGCTAAAGATCTGGATAAATGGCGGGCTGTCCTGGAATCTGTGTACGAAGGTTTCATGGCCTAAACCGCAGGTCGCATGTTCGAAAAATCTGCTAGCCAGTTGATTTGCTTCAACGCCTTCTGATGTGACGAGGTTTTGGCGCTTAGGCGCCGTATCCAGCGTCGACAACCGCAGTCTTTACCAACTGCAAGTCAAGTCCGAGATCAGAATCAATTGTGGCAATACCGTCTGCAAGGCTGACATTGACGCTGTTTACTCCAGCCACTTTTGAGATCGCATCAGTTACGTGGCGCACACAGTGATCGCATGTCATTCCTGAAACTGTTAGTTGAGTTTGGGTCATCTCTTCACTTTAGCGATCAGGCCAAACTTGCGACTATTCATCTCAGCCGAGCAGAGCCTTCAACGTGCCGACTTCTTTTTGCTGACCGATGATGATTGCCTCGGCAAGAATTCGCACTTGTGAGTTAGAGCCTTTGGCGATCACAACAGTGGCCATTTCGATGGCGCCTTCATGATGACCGATCATTGCTTTGATCCACGCGCTATCAAACTCTGCACCACGAAGTGTTCCTAGGTTCATGAGTTGATCTGCGGTCAGCATGCCGTCCATCTTTCCGGACATATCCATCGACGAATCCATTTCAGTTTTACCCAAATCGGTTAACCACTTATTCATCTGTGTAATCTCGGGGTCTTGTGCACCCTTGATTTGTGTGGCAAGCCCTTTGACAACATCACTTGCTCCAATAGTTGGATCAAGAGCGATGTCAGACATTTCAATTGCCTGCTCATGATGGGGGATCATCATTTGCAAAAAATGGACGTCTTCATCATTGAAATCTGCAGACGACCCATACGACGCTGTTTCGCTCTCGGACTTGTCCATCGAGTCCATATTGTGCGAAGAACCGCAGGCCGCGAGAACAACGATCAGAGAAACAATGGAAGCAAATCTTTTACTCATGGGGGGACCTCCGTGGTTGAATTAATTGACTACTACTTAGTGTAGTAGTCAAGATCGTATTTGTCAAGTCACTTACCAAGAGAACTCGATACGAGAACGGCGGTCACAGCCACAACAGCAAATCCCATTAACGTTTCGATGATGCTCGTTCGCACAACAAGTCGTTTGATTTGAATGGCATGTGAGCTTTCAGTCGGGCGTTTCTCCAATGACCTCCGATTAAAGTTTGCGAAAATCAACATTCCGCCGAACGCAAGTAACTTGACCACCAACAATTGACCGTGGTTAGAAGTGAAAATTGACCATGGATCATCGTGCAATCTCATGGTCTGAAATGATCCTGTGACCACGAGAGTAATTACCGAGATTTTCGCGGCTGATCCGAATCGTCGAAGTGCTTGAACGGCCTGCAAAGGCGAAACATTTTGGTTGACAATTCCAAGTAGCACCAGCAAACCGCCCAGCC
>WLFB01000237.1 GCA_009703975.1 Actinomycetota bacterium
ATCTTTGCAACGACATGCAAAATCTGATCGCGGAGCAATTGAGAATCTGCCACTCCAAGAACGCTACTGCCGTGTTTGTGCAATCGTACTTTTATTACGAAAATGATAACAATGTTATGAAATATCGGAATTTTCGTTGAAGTAAATGAGTGATTAATGGGCATTTCGTATTAGGGGGGGTAGCGTGCTCTTGTGGCTACAAACTTCTCGGCGACATGTGCACTACATAAAGGGTATAGCGCCCAGAAATTGCGGTCGCTATTTGTCGTCTTGCCGATGTTGCTTTTTGCTCTCGCAGGTTGTGACTCAAAAGCACCCGTCAGCTTTAATTATCAGTGCCCAGAAAATAACTTAGTTCAACTTGATCTGATTGATTTATCAAGTAGTGGACGTTCCAAAGATATTTTGGACGAAAGACTTAAGGCGATTCAATTAGATGTTGAGCGAGTTACTGATTGCGAAGGAACTTTCACTGTCGTGGCGTGGTCGGTTTCTTCATCGGCTAGTTTCACAGTTTTTCAAGGTGCACTTTCAACTACTGGCGCAACCGAAATTGGGCGCGACCGAAAAATACCCAAAGCGGTAGCCCAGACGATGGTCGAGGTTCGCGCAGGTTTAACCGAAGCATTCGCAAAAGTAGATCCAGTCGGTTCAGATCTATTTGGTGCACTTAGCCTTGCGGAAGATCAAAATAAAATTCTTGGCCAAAACGAAAATCTTGAAATAAACATCTTTACCGATGCAATAACTAATGTTCCGCCAGGTTCAGTCAATGAGCCAGGTCTCTCTGAAGATCAAGTAATTAAATTAGCTGAGCGTGCAACTCAAATTGATTTAAGAGATGTCCAAATTAAATTGATCGGTATCGGAAAGACAGGCGTTGAGGTACCCCAACCGCCTCAAGAGTACATATTGCTTTTGCGAAGTTATGCTGAAGCGATGTGCAAGAACACGCGCGCGAAATGCGTTACTTTGACAGCAGTTATTGAATAGTAAATCTAAAAATCAAATCATAAGGGGACGAAATGAAACCAGAAGAAAATCAAGACTCTTGGGATAATAAAATTGCAGAAATTGTTGCACCCGCTCGTCGAGGCATGTCCGACAGTTTCGACCGAGACCCATTTGAATTCGGATCCGGCGTCAGAATTCTTCCGCCTGCGTCTAAAGTTGCTGCAGATTTGCCAGCCGATTCGGTTTTGCATGTTATGGCACAATTTGTACTTGAGGGCCGTGCGCAAGTTGCAGAATATTCTGCAAGTGCGAGTGCCGCTATTCGAGGTCTTCTTGCGCGAGCACGATCACGTCGATTTGAAGCCGAGCAACAGGCTAAAGCTCGCCGAATCATGCTCTCGAATTACAGGTCTGCGCTTACCCAACACGCTGATGCTCAGCGGATTCTCGGGCCACACGTTCGACTAAATGGCACAAATGCAAAAGGCCTGTGGATTCTATTTTTCTTAATTGGTGATTCAGCAGCGATGACTTTGGCTTTGACATATGGAGGAGAGAATCCATATTTTGCAGTTCTGATGTCTCTGGCAATTGGCGCCGCAGTGATTGTTATCGGCAAAACTGCAGAAGATGTTCGTCGCGAATCATTAGTCAAGACAATTAAGACCACTGAAGATCCTGAGACGAATCGCGTGGTTGATGCAGTCTTTGGTATGAACGAAAGCGGACGTTTGCTAAATCGCAGAGTACTTTTAGTTTTTGCATTATCTTCGTTGATTCCGGCAATTGCGGTGTTGGTTTATAGAACTGCCGAAGAAAGTTTTGCGATTGGTTTGTCGTTTGCACTTTGGACAATCATTGTCGGTTGCGGCTCGTTTGCGGCTTCTTGGTTTTACTGTGACCCTGCCAAAGCATTTATTGGTTTAACAAAAGATGCCGTTGAAGAAGCCGAAGAAGCGTGGCAGTCAACCGAGTTTGATGCGATCGAAGAACATAACGGCAGTATTGAAGCGGCAAGGCACATTGTTGAAGAGTTTCGTCAGCGAGCAGATTCTTCTTGGAGTCTCACGCTTGCAGGTGCAGCAAGTGCACTGGTTGCAAATAGTTCGTCACTTGGCATCGCTCAATCTGGCGGGCATTGGTTGTTGAACCAAGAAGTCCCAATGGTTAGATGGCCAGAACTAGAGAATTATTTAGAGATCCTTGATGATCTAGATGTCAATCTTGGCGAGAGCAACGATCTGTTTCCAGTGATTTTTGGCGACGACACAAATCAAATGACTCGGCCTAAGCTCAAAAAATAATTTTTGACGAATACTTCATATCAACTTAACGAGAATTGTTGAGATTCAAAATTGAGCACTCGTAGAAGCATACGAAAGCGCAAACAACGAATCGTTTACGCGTCAATCGGCGCGGGCGTGTTCGTTTTGGTGTGTGTCATTATCGGCATAATTGTTGCCGTGGGGTTGCCAAGTGCGCCGCAGTCAACTGAGCGTTCATCGGCAGTTGACTTGTCGCGACTTGAAGGATTAGCCGATGTTGTTATCCCTGAATACGAAGATGAAAACCTCTGGTGGGTCTCAAATAGCGCAAGCGCCGAACCAGAGTCTGCAAGTGAAATTCTCGGTAAGTTAGCAAATTCAAAATATTCAAGAATGTTGATCTCAAGTGATGTGCTTTTTGCGCCTGATGAAAGCACATTGACTGAGCGTTCTACACAAGCGATAGATGAAATAGTTTCAACAATCGTCGATCCACAAGCAAAAGTAGTAGTTGTCTGCCACAGTTCAAGTGATGGACCACTTGATCAGAGACTTCCGCTCAGCGAACAGCGTGCATCCGTGCTCGCAGACGCACTTGAAGCCGCAATGAACAGAAACGCAAATTCAATTGATCGCGTTGGGCTCGGCGATACCTCACCATTGTCGGGGATTGACGGCTCTACTGTGGCGGGCCTAGCGTTGAATCGTCGTTGTGAAGTGTTTGTCGAGCTTAAGAAATAATCACGACTAGGCCAGGGTAAAGACTCGGCGAAAGTCAACTTAAAGGTGAGATAAACGCCTTAGTTGTCGAAGCGGTCAAGGTTCATCACCTTTGTCCATGCGGCGACAAAATCGCGCACGAACTTTGCCTTCGCATCGTTTTGAGCGTAGACCTCGGCGAGTGCACGCAGTTGCGAGTTTGATCCAAAGATCAAGTCGTTGCGCGTACCTGTCCAGATGACTTTGCCAGTCTTGCGATCGCGACCTTCAAACAA
>WLFB01000238.1 GCA_009703975.1 Actinomycetota bacterium
AACAGCCAATCCGAAAACCAATGATTCTCTACAAATGCCATATGCTTCAAAATTCCACCGAGAGTCATTGACGAAGCGGCAATTTTCTTTCGCATATCAGGCACGCTCAACGTGCGGCACTTCCACTCAAGTGTCGCACGTTGAAAATCTAAAAAACCAAGCAGTGTTACGAGTTCATCGCTTGCAATCGGCGGCTCCGGTCGACCTTGATCATCGATGCTTGTCATCAAAAATTATTTCACTTAAAATTATTGAACATCAAACCGATAAACATTGGTATCGCGCTCGACAAAACCAATCCGCTGATACAACTTATTCGCGGCCTCGCGTGACGGGCGAGAAGTTAAGTCAACTGTCTTTGCCCCACGTCGCTTTGCTTCTGCAATTGCAGCGAGGTTCAGTGCCTCGCCTACACCATGACCACGCGCCGATGAATCAACAACCACATCTTCAATCCACGCACGCATTGCCGTCGGAATGCGAAAAATTGCGAGAGTTAATAAACCAACGATCTCGTTATTAACTCGGGCGACGAACATCAAAGTGGATTCTGAGTTAACAATTTCTAACAATTCGCTATTCGTCATTGGTTTCGCCGACGACGAGAGTTGAGGAATTAGCCGGTGACATGCATCAAGCAGTTCAGCAGCGGCGACAGATGCAATTTCAACAGACACTGCCGATTCTGCCAAAGACATGTTGTTTATCGTATCTGTAATGCCAATCTTGACCGAGAAATTAGATAGCGTCATAACAAATGTCCACGATTGATCATGTTCGTTGGTTGTCGAAGCCATCGCTTAAGAATCCGACTTTCGTTGCTGCATTCACTGGGTGGAATGACGCCGGCGATGCCGCGTCAAATGCCGTGAATAATCTTGTTCAAGGATGGGGCGCGACACCGCTGGCAACGATTGACCCAGAACCATTTACTGATTACAGCAAAGATCGGCCACATGTTCGGCTTCAAGATGGCATTAAACGAAGAATTGTTTGGCCAACGGTTGGTCTATGGCACGTTGCTGGCGCAGGTGGCGACATAATCCTCGCTCTTGGACCAGAGCCAAGTCTCAAATGGAAACTGTTTTCCAACCAATTTCTTTCAATCGCCGAAAAATTTAATGCATCAATGTTTTTGACGCTTGGGTCATTGCTTGCTGATGTTCCACACAGTAGGCCTGTGCAGATTATTGGATCAGCAACTGACGACGAGTTGATTCAAAGATTTAATCTGCAACGCTCTCGATATGAGGGACCTACTGGCATCGTCGGAATTCTGCACGACGCATACGATAAAGGCTCAATCCCCTCGGCTTCACTTTGGGCCGCTGTCCCTGCTTACGCGTCGCATGTTCCTTCGCCCAAAGCATCGTTGGCTCTGATGCGAAGAGCGTGCGAAATAATCGGAACTCCTGCTCCACTCGCAACCGTGATGAACTTGATTGAGCGATATGAAGAGCAAGTTGACTCGTTGGTACAAGATGACGAAGATCTAAGTTCCTATGTTGAGAGACTTGAAACAATGACCGATAATGGCATGAGCATTGACGATGAAGTTGACGATAGTCAGTTGCAATTTGATTTCGCAGGCGACTCAGATGAGCCGGCTGATTCAGGAAACTTGATGGACGAAGTCGAACAGTTTCTGCGCGAGCAAAACGGTAATTAACTAGTTACTCCCGCTCAATTTAACTAGCGTCGGTGATCTCGACGCGCAAGCGCTTGTTGCCCTTGCCTTTACTCTCGGTTTTAAGAACTTTCATTCGCCCGACTTCAGATGTCGAGCGCACATGTGTGCCGCCGTCGGCTTGCTTGTCAAGACCGACAATATCGACTACACGAATTTCTTCAACCGTTTCGGGGATCATATTTACTTTTGTCCGAATCAGATCTACATCACTAATCGCCGTGTCGCGCGGCAAGAAACTCACAGTGATCGGGTAATTCGCCTCAAGTGCATCATTAACCAACGACTCAACAGTCTGTGCGAAACCATCCGGCAGTGGGTCAAATTCAAAATCCATACGCGCACTTAACGGATCCATGTTCCCGCCCGTCACCGGCACTTGCCACTGATTCCAAATCACACCGCACAGCACATGCATTGCGGTGTGTGTTCGCATTAATTTATGCCGACGATCCCAATCAACTTGGCCGTGCACCGTGTCCCCGACAACGAAATTTTTGCTTGGCTCAAGTGTGTGCCACACAGTTAAACCTTCTTTGCGAACGTCGGTTACGCGCGCGCCAGAGATCTCACCTGTGTCGTTGGGTTGACCACCACCGGTCGGATAAAAAATAGTTCGATCCAAAGCAACCGCGTTCTCACGAACCTCAACTACTTTGGCATCGAACTCTTTTAAATATGCGTCAACTAAATAAAGCAGTTCTGTTGCCATCACTGCGATTTTAGCCTGACTAGTTAATTCAACTGGCTAGTTAACGCAACTGATTAGTTGCGTGATTTAGTAGTCGTCCATTCCTCCGCCTGGCATTGCTGGTGCACTCTCTTCTGGCTTGTCAGCAATGACGGCTTCGGTTGTTAAGAACAGTGCTGCAATTGATGCCGCGTTCTGCAATGCAGAGCGCGTTACTTTTGCGGCGTCGATGACTCCGAGTTTTACAAGATCGGTATATTCGCCATTAGCAGCATTGAAGCCTTCGTTGCCCTTCATGCTCTTTACTTTTTCAACAACGACTCCGCCTTCTAAACCAGCGTTTTCAGCAATTTGCTTAAGCGGAGCAGACAACGAGCGCGCAACCATTCGCGCACCAGTTGCTTCGTCACCTTCAAGTTTTGCCATTACTTTTTCAACAGCCTCTTGAGCGCGAAGCAATGCCACGCCACCACCAGGCACAACGCCTTCTTCGATCGCTGCTTTTGTAGTGCTTACAGCGTCTTCGATGCGATGCTTCTTCTCTTTGAGTTCAACTTCTGTTGCTGCGCCAACTTTGAGAACCGCAACACCACCTGACAACTTGGCGAGACGTTCTTGCAGCTTCTCGCGATCGTAATCACTGTCTGTATTATCAATTTCAGTTTTGATCTGGCTGATTCGGCCTTTAATGTCTGCCTCTGGTCCTGAACCCTCAATGATTGTTGTCTCATCTTTTGTGATTACAACTTTCTTGGCGCTACCAAGAAGATCCATTGTTGCGTTCTCGAGTTTGAGACCAACTTCTTCGCTGATTACTTGGCCACCAGTGAGAAT
>WLFB01000239.1 GCA_009703975.1 Actinomycetota bacterium
AACTCTTGCCGTCACGAATGCGATCAACCTCGTAAAGAATCGGAACAGTCGGATCACCAGGGCGCAAAAAATATGCGTGTAGTGAATGAACATGTCGTGATTTATCGTCAACTGTTCGAGATGCAGCAATTAATGCTTGGCCAGCAACTTGACCGCCAAAAACTCTTTGCCGACTTTCGTCAGGCGATACACCGCGAAAAATATTTACTTCAATAACTTCAAGATCCAACAATTTTATAAGGTCATCAAGTGGTGATTGCACTGCTCTATTCTGACATGTAATTATGTTTGTTCACTTGACTCAAGATTTCTTCTGTTAGTCGTAGGTCACAGGTACGATTAAACGAGTGAGTATCGTCTGGAACGCACATCAAGTTAGTGCTGGACTAGATGAGATTGAAATAGCGAGACCCGCCTTATTTGATCGAGTCAAAGATCTCTTAGACGACTACCACGGGGTAGTGCGCTCTGAGCGGTATTACGACATTTTGTTGGGTGATTTTGTCGAACGTTATTTGCATCTCGTGTACGTTGCAATGCGAGATTTGAAGTCAGAAATTGAATCACTTGCAAAATTTGGTTCTAGTGAAGACAGTTCTTCAAAAGTCAATTTTCAAACTATTCGGACGACTCTTGAATTCTTTTCGGATTATCCAAAGTTGCCGACACTAACTTTAAAAACTTTGCACGCGCTAACTAAATTTGGAATCCCTGGAGTATTGGTTTCAAGAGATGCAATAGTCATTAAAAACTCAGTGTCGGGTGGGCGCCGTGACAAAATCATTGTGCGCTTATTGCGTGTATTGAGATTTGCGAAATCGGCACGAGTTCTCTTCGTAAGACCATTTTCAGGGCGAATTCCTTTTTCGTGGATTGGTGCGATGGCTTCGTGGCGTTCGTGGGCAGCGCATGATGAGTTACAAATCAAATACTCTGTTGAAGTTTCGCCAGACACTGAATGGCGAGAAAGCAAGATTTTAAAGATTGATGAAGATTCTTCACTTTCCGAAATCAGTTGCGCGTTGGTTAGCCTCTATCTTCCGGCGTCATTAGTTGAAGCTTTCGAGCCAATTCGACGACTCGTGGTTGAAGCACGGCCAAGTCGACCCGATCATTTATATTCTTCACAGTCTTTGTGGACCCATATTGAATTCAAAATTTTGGCTGCCGAGTGGTGCGAACTCGGCACAAAGTTGCATTACCACCAACATGGTGGCTGGTATGGGCTGGATGATTCTCATGTAGGCGAGCAATTTGAATGCAGAGTTTCCGACTTTTATTACACGTGGGGCTGGAGTCGCGGCGATAAGCACACGCACGTTCTTTCGCCATTAATCAATTCACCACGAAGTCATAAAAAATCATGCGACTCGCTGATTTGCTTTGATCAGCCGCAGCAAATATATCGGTTGCAGTACTTTCCGTTGCCGGGCACGCTGCAATCAATGTATGAACAAGTTTCCGAATTTGTAGGAATACGTGAAAGCAATACTGATTTAAAGATCAGAATGTTTCCCGGTGATTATGGAAACGCACAGCGTCAAGCGATCGTCGCTGCTAAACCTGATGCTCAGTTCGGTAACAGTGGTGACATTTTTGATCAGTATTCAGTCAGCCGAATCGTCTTTCACAGTTATTTGGGCACTTCATGGCTCGAAACGTTAGGCATAAATACACCAACGATTTGTTTCTACGATCCGGACGCGTACAAGTTCAGGTCTGATGCCAAACCTCTAATTGATGCACTTACTCAAGTTGGAATCCTGCACACTTCTGGTAAAAGTGCAGCAATACATGCCAACAAAATTGATGGAAATGTTCAAAGCTGGTGGCTCTCAACAGATGTTCAGTTGGCTCGGACAAACTTCACCGAGAAATTCGCAAACTTTTCGACCGAATGGAAGTCGCAGTGGCAACGCGAATTCAGTAAATTACTAAAGTCATAACGAGACTGTGATGGACAAATTTTTAAGAGTTGAGGCATTAGCGACTAAAGGTTTCATGCCTGCAGATGAGGGTGATGCACTTTATCTAGCAGCATGTGCCGCTTGTCGAGAGTTGCCAAAGTTGCCGATAATTGAAATTGGAACTTATTGTGGGCGGTCGACTGTTTGGCTTGGTGCTGCTGCACGAAAGTATCAAACCAAAGTTTTTGCGATCGATCATCATTTTGGTAGCGAAGAAAATCAGCAGGGCTGGGAGTGGTTCGACGGGTCGTTGCTTGACACAGCAACCAATCAATTAAACACGTTGCCGAGTTTGGTAGCGACTTTGCGGCGAACGAAGCTTTCTGATGTTGTAATTCCGATTGTGGGCGAGTCGAAAGTTATCAGCAGTCAATGGTCGGCAAAGTTGGCTTTTTGTTTCATCGATGGGGGACACGGTGATGAACCAACTCGCAGTGACTATATAAATTGGGTGCCGAAAATTGCAGTTAATGGATTATTGGCAATTCATGATGTATTCGCAGATCCCAAAGATGGGGGTCAAGCACCATATAAATATATTTACAAGGCCGCACTTGACTCTGGTGAATTTGTTGAAGTGTCAGCAACTGGTTCGCTTAGAATTTTAAAGCGAACCAAAATATCGGGCTAGTGACTATCTAATTCGTCGTAACGAAAAATTCGTGCCGCTGGTGATATTTCGCCAAGTGAGTCAGCCGCTAAAATTATTGCTGCTCCGGTGTATGCAGACCGCTCATCAGCTGGAAACACAACTTTATTCGGATAGACAAGTCCAGTTAAATACGATCCGTCAACTGTTCGATGTTGAATAGTTGTGTTCAAAAGATACTGCGCTGTATCAAAGTCACCGATTGCAGAATATGCGAGTGAACACTCGGCAGTTTCTGAAGCTGTCACCCACGGTTCATCACTCACACAGCGAACCCCAAGTTCTGGCATCACGAATGTATTCCATTGTTCTGCAAGCCGAGATTTTGCAGCATCACCAATTAAAGCTCCGGTAAGCACGGGGTAGTACCAGTCCATCGCCCAACGATCTTTGGGCTCAAATGCATCTCGATCATTTTGAATTACGAAATCAATTTGTGCCGCGGCTTCAATCCATTCAGGCCTGGCCGTATTTAGTACGGCCGCAATTTTGCTGGCAGAAATTAGTGCATGACGAATCGAGGAGCAGCCTGTTAGCAATGCGTAGTCCCACGGTTTTTCGTTCTCTTCTCGGGCCCAAAGAATCGTGCCGTCA
>WLFB01000024.1 GCA_009703975.1 Actinomycetota bacterium
CGGGTTAATTTCTCGTCTAGTTGGCAAGCGGGTTTTATGCCCGATATCGTGACAAGCCGAAATAATATTTTGAAGTAGTAGTTAAGTAATAGCAACTTAAGCAGAAATGCAAAGGTTGCCCACCGCAGAAATTTGGTCTGATCAATTGATTAGTCGAGGCGAAAGCGCGACAAGTCATTGAGAAGATAATTAACCGCAATCGGTTAGCCAAACGAGGTGAATGAATCTGGTTTTGACGCGAGTCGCCCAGGGTTGTTCCGCACTGCGTTGAGCACCCCAGCGTTAACTAATCAGAAAGTTTTATAAATCATGGCAAATCCAAGTGCGCAAAAAGTCGCGGTAGTTGCAGAAGTTCGCGAGAAACTCGCAGCTGCAAACTCAGCGATCATTACCGAATATCGCGGTATGACTGTTGGGTCTCTTGCCGCGTTACGTCGCAAGTTGCACCCACACAATGCCGAATACAAAGTTTACAAAAATACGCTTGCACGATTTGCCGCTCGCGAGGCGGGGGTTGCCGAACTCGAAGCATTTCTTAAAGGCCCAGCGGCGATTACTTTCGTCAAGGGTGACGCTTCTGCAGTAGCAAAAGTTTTGCGAGATCACGCTAAAGAAAATCCTGCGCTCGTTTTAATGGGTGGGGTCGTTGCCGGCAAAACTGTCAACGCCAAAGAGCTTCGAGCCCTTGCTGACTTGCCACCACGCGAAGTGATGTTGGCGCAATTCGCTGGCTTGCTAAAAGCACCAATGTCAAAGACAGCAAACTTGCTCGCTGCGTTGCCACGCAAAGCCGCTTACGGCCTCAAGGCACTCATCGAACAACGCGAAGCGGCATAACGGTTTAAGAAATCAAGAAACTAAACAAAATTAAAAGATAACTAGTCAATTAACGAAACAAATAACTAATCAAATAAAACAGGAGAACAAAGACATGGCACTTACAAAAGATCAAATTCTTGACGGAATCTCAGAACTCACGGTTCTTGAGCTCAAAGACCTTCTTGACGCGTTCGAAGAGAAGTTCGGCGTTTCAGCAGCAGCACCAGTGGCCGTTGCCGCAGCAGGCGGAGCAGCACCAGCCGGTGACGCAGCAGCAGAAAAAGACGAGTTCACAGTCATCTTGAAAGATGGCGGCGCGCAGAAGATTGCCGTTATTAAGGCAGTTCGCGAACTCACTTCACTTGGTCTCAAAGAAGCAAAAGACCTTGTTGACGGTGCACCAAAGCCTGTCCTTGAAAAGGCCAGCAAGGATGACGCCGCAAAGGCGAAGGCCAAGCTCGAAGAGGCCGGCGCAACCGTCGAACTCGCTTAATTCGCGGTCAAGGCGTCCGGGCTTCCGGACGCCGACCGTGGTCTTAATTTGCGAGTCTGGTGAATTTCACCAAAAATTTGTGATTAAGGACAAAACATCGCCCTCGGCAATGTTTTCTGCTCCCTAGCACAGATAGGCTCGTAAATCGCCGTGCTTCGCCCCCTGACTAACTCAAAAAGTTTTTCAGAAGGCTATTCACTGCAAATTCCCTGCTTGCCAAGTTCTTAACCTAGGAGTACACTCGTGGCCCTTCGTGCTGATGCACGCGAACGCTATTCGTTCGCAAATCTATCTGATGCAATGGAAATCCCGAATCTAATCGGCGTACAACGTGAAAGCTTCGAGTGGTTTCTCACCGAAGGTTTGCGAGAAGTCTTCGAAGATATTTCACCAGTCAAAGGTGTCAGTGATGATCTTCAACTTGAGCTTACATTTGATCCGGATGATGCCGACCTAAATCCGAAGCCAAAGTTCACAGAAGCAGAGTGTCGCGATCGTGACATGACTTATTCAGTGCCAAAATTTGTAAAGGCAAAGTTTTTAAATCGTCCTACTGGCGAAATCAAAGAGCAAACAGTTTTCATCGGTGACTTCCCGAAGATGACCGACAAGGGAACCTTTATAATCAACGGCACCGAGCGCGTTGTTGTTAGTCAGTTAGTTCGTTCTCCTGGTGTGATTTTCGAACCAGGCGAGCGCTTTCGTTTGCGTAACTTGTCGAAGTATCAACTCGTCAAAGGCACGATCCACCCATCTCGTGGTGAGTGGCTCGAGTTCGATGTTGAGCACAAGCCAGGCAAAGAAGTAACAGCCGGCACCCGTGTTGCTCGAAAGCGTCGCATGGGAGTTTTCACAATCATTCGTGCGCTTGGTTACGACGAATTAAATGCGCCAGGTTTCATTGACCGCTTCGTTAATTACTTTGACTTTCTTGAAGATCAGTGGCGTCGTGAAAAGTTGATCGCGCCAACTCGCGAAGAAGCATTGCTCGAAATTTACAAGCGTGCTCGCCCAAGTGAGCCACAGAACGTTGAAGCTGCTCGTGTTTATTTTGAGCAGGCATTCTTTGGTGTTCGTTACAACTTGTCACGAGTTGGTCGCTACAAATTGAATCGAAAACTCGGTGGCGAAGTAAAGAAAATTCAAGAGATGTTTGGTCTCAAGACCGGCACAGAACTTGGGCAACTTGATATAGCTGCTGAAGACCAAGATGTTTTGAGCCGTTGTGAAGTTTTGGCGACTATCTCGTACATGTTGCATCTTGTTAAGCAAGAGCCTGGTTATCGACTTGACGACCAAGACCACTTTGCTAACCGTCGTATTCGTTCGGTTGGTGAATTGATTCAGAACCAAGTTCGAATTGGTTTGTCACGAATGGAGCGTGTTGTTCGCGAGCGCATGACGACTCAAGACTCTGAAGCGATTTCGCCACAGACTTTGATCAACGTGCGGCCGGTCGTGGCAGCAATCAAAGAGTTCTTCGGAACTTCTCAGTTGTCTCAGTTCATGGACCAAGTCAATCCGTTATCTGGTTTGACTCACCGTCGCCGACTTTCGGCTCTCGGACCAGGCGGACTCAGTCGCGAGCGAGCAGGTTTCGAAGTTCGAGACGTTCACTTTTCTCACTATGGTCGAATGTGTCCTATTGAGACACCAGAAGGTCCAAACATTGGTCTGATCGGTGCATTGTCGACATATGCGCGAATTAATCCGTTTGGTTTCATTGAAACTCCATACCGCCGTGTTAAAGGTGGTTTCGTTACTAGCGAAATCAAATACATGGCCGCCGACGAAGAAGAAAACTACGTTGTTGCTCAGGCCAACACACCAATTTTGCCAGATGGCCGATTTCGCGATGATCGCGTTCTTGTTCGTCGTTCGCCACAGGCAGCAAGTTTGGAAGACCTCAAGAAGATGCTTGAAGCAGAAAGTTTCTTCGGCGCAACAACCGACATCGGTCTTGTAACGCCAGACGAAGTTGACTTCATTGACGTTTCGCCGAAGCAAATCGTTTCGATTGCAACTGCGTTAATTCCTTTCCTTGAGCACGACGATGCAAACCGCGCGTTGATGGGTGCAAACATGCAACGTCAGGCTGTGCCGCTGATTCGCGCCGAAGCGCCGTACATCGGTACTGGTGTTGAAGCCCGTGCCGCCCGTGACGGAGCCGATTTGATCTTGGCAAAAGACGACGGTGTTGTTGAGTCGATTACTGGCGCAACGATCGTAGTTAAATACGAGAACTTGCCAAAACGTGAACATGAACATAAGTTGTCAAAGTTCTTGCGTTCAAACCAAGACACTTGCATCAACCAAGTGATTCGCGTTAAAGAAGGACAAAAAATCAAGAAGGGCGACTTGCTCGCTGACGGTCCAAGCACAGACGAAGGCGAACTCGCACTCGGTAAAAACTTACTCGTGGCTCTTATGCCATGGGAGGGCTACAACTTCGAAGACGCAATCATTTTGTCAGAGCGTTTGGTTAAAGAAGATGTGTTGACTTCAATTCACATTCATGAGTATGAAGTTGATGCTCGCGATACAAAACTTGGCGCAGAAGAAATCAGCCGTGACATTCCAAACTTGTCAGAAGAAATTCTTGCCGATCTCGATGATCGTGGAATCATTCGCGTCGGTGCAGAAGTCGGGCCTGGCGATGTGCTCGTTGGCAAGGTGACTCCAAAGGGAGAAACTGAACTGACACCCGAGGAGCGTTTGTTGCGCGCGATTTTCGGCGAAAAGTCGAAGGAAGTTCGCGATACATCACTCAAGGTTCCGCACGGTGAAGGCGGCAAAGTAATTGACGTCAAAGTTCTTAAGCGTGCCGCAGAAGGCGATGACTTGCCGGGTGACGAATTGCCACCAGGCGTCAACCAAATCGTCAAAATTCACGTTGCGCAAAAGCGAAAGATCAGCGTCGGTGACAAACTCGCTGGTCGTCACGGCAACAAAGGTGTCATCTCAAAGATTCTGCCTGTTGAAGACATGCCGTATCTTGAAGACGGAACACCAGTTGACATCATTTTGAATCCGCTTGGTGTACCAAGTCGAATGAACATCGGTCAGGTTCTCGAAGCTCACTTGGGTTATTGCGCTAGGTGGGGTTGGTTCGACGAAAAGAACAATAAGACCGTCGGTGCGAACCCAGTTCGTGGCACCGAATCAAAGACTCGACCATCAACACCGCCTGCAACTTTTGTTGCAACACCGGTTTTCGACGGTGCGCAGTGGGACGAAGACGATCAAGCCGGTTCGCATCCGACGATTCAGTCGATTCTGCGAAACTTAAACCCAGAGTCAGTTGACGGCAAGCGAATGATCGGTGAAGACGGCAAGACAGTTCTTCGCAACGGTCGCACAGGTGATGCATACGACAACCCAATCACCGTTGGCTACATGTACATCTTGAAACTCAACCACTTGGTTGACGACAAGATTCACGCACGTTCAACTGGTCCATACTCGATGATTACGCAACAACCATTGGGCGGAAAAGCACAATTCGGTGGTCAGCGTTTCGGAGAAATGGAAGTGTGGGCGCTCGAGGCCTACGGCGCTGCGTATTGCTTGCAAGAACTATTGACAATTAAGAGCGACGACGTACTCGGACGAGTTCGCGTATATGAAGCGATTGTCAAGGGTGACAATATTCCAGAGCCTGGTATTCCGGAGAGTTTCAAAGTGTTGATGAAAGAAATGCAAGCACTTTGTCTTGACGTTGAAGTTATTTCGCATGAAGGCAAGCAAGTTGAGCTCACCGATCTCGACGAAGAAGTCTTCACTGCAGTACGCGAACTTGGTATCGACATCAGCCGCAACGAACGTGGTTCTGATGCAGATGACCGCGAGCGCGAGCGACGACGAGAGAAGGCTTACTAATGATTAACGGCAGCAAAACAGAAGGGTTGGCATCAACATGTCAGATGTAGTTATCGACGACAACAAGCGCAAGCTTGACATCAACAGCTTTCAACAATTGCGTATCGGTTTGGCAACAGCCGACGACATTCGCAACTGGTCGCGCGGCGAAGTCAAAAAGCCAGAGACGATCAACTATCGAACATTGCGCCCAGAGCGCGACGGTTTGTTCTGCGAAAAAATCTTCGGACCAACGCGTGACTGGGAATGCTATTGCGGCAAATACAAGCGTGTTCGCTTTAAGGGAATCATCTGTGAAAAGTGTGGCGTTGAAGTCACACGCTCAAAAGTACGTCGTGAACGCATGGGCCACATCGAACTTGCCGCACCTGTTGTGCACATTTGGTATCTACGCGGTACTCGTAGTTGGTTGGCGTATCTTCTCGGCGGTTTAGAGTCGCGCGAAGAAATCAAGGCTAAGCAACTAGAGAAGGTTATTTATTTCGCAGCGTGGTTGGTCAGCGAAGTCAATGTTGACAAGCGTCACGAAGAAATGCCAGCGCTCGAAAAAGAATATGCAGAAGACCGCGAAGAAGCAATCAAGCGAAAAGAAAAAGAAATCAAGCTTCGCCAAAAAGATGCCGAGGCAGAGTTAAAGCAACTTGAAAAAGACGGGGCGAAAGAAAGTGACATTCGCGCCAAGCAGAAACTTATTGACAAAGACATAGCTTTGATCACCGATCGTCACACAAAAGACATCGATCGTCTTGAGCGTTCATTTGATACTTTCAAAAAACTTCACCCAAGAATGATCATTGATGACGAAGAACTTTGGCGAGAAATCAAAGATCGTTACGAAGATTATTTCACTGGTGGCACCGGTGCAGAGTCGATCAAAGTTTTGATTGACACAATCGATTTTGACTCAGAAGAAGTAATTCTTCGTGAGGCAATTATGAACGGCTTAAACGGCAAACCGCTTTCGACACAGCGCAAGCAAAAAGCGATTAAACGTTTGAAGATCGTTGCGTCGTTCAACCGTCGTGACAAAGATGAGCGATTGGTGAACAATCCAAAGGCAATGATTTTGGATGTCATTCCAGTTATTCCGCCAGAATTGCGCCCGATGGTGCAACTTGATGGCGGTCGCTTTGCAACTTCAGACTTAAACGACCTTTACCGTCGCGTGATCAACCGCAACAATCGTTTGACTCGATTGCTAGAACTTGGTGCGCCAGAAATCATCGTCAATAACGAAAAACGAATGTTGCAAGAAGCAGCAGACGCTCTATTCGACAACGGCCGTCGTGGTCGACCAGTTAGTGGCCCGGGCAATCGTCCGCTTAAGTCGCTTTCAGACGGCTTAAAAGGTAAGCAAGGTCGTTTCCGACAGAACTTGCTCGGCAAGCGCGTTGACTATTCGGGTCGTTCAGTAATCGTCGCCGGACCAACATTGCGTTTGCAGCAGTGTGGTTTGCCGAAATTGATGGCTCTCGAATTGTTCAAGCCATTCGTAATGAAGCGACTTGCCGATCAGCAACTTGCACAGAACATTAAATCTGCCAAGCGCATGGTTGAGCGTCGTCGTCCACAGGTTTGGGACGTACTTGAAGAAGTAATTAAAGAGCATCCAGTGTTGCTTAACCGCGCACCAACTTTGCACAGACTTGGTATTCAGGCTTTCGAGCCAGTACTTGTTGAGGGCAAAGCGATTCACTTGCACCCACTTGTATGTACAGCGTTCAACGCTGACTTCGACGGTGACCAAATGGCAGTTCACTTGCCATTGTCAGTTGAAGCACAAGCAGAAGCTCGTGTGTTGATGCTTTCGGCTAACAACATTTTGTCTCCGGCATCTGGTCGACCAATTGTTACCCCGCAACAGGACCTTGTAATCGGTGGTTTCTACTTGACTCGTGAGGAAGCAGGCTTAAAAGGTGAAGGCCGAGTTTTCAGAACGATGTGGGAAGTCACTCGTGCACTTGACGAAGGTGGAGTAAAACTTCACGCGAAAATTAAGTTGCTTGAAACTTCACAAGATGCATCAGGAAACAGTGTCCGCAAATATGTTGACACCACACCTGGTCGATTGTTGTTCGAAGAAGTTCTTCCAAAAGACTTCGTCGTACGATTCGGTCACATCTCGGCTGCAGTCAAGAAAAAAGAGTTCGGCGTAATCGTTGAGCGACTTAGCGACAACTATCCAAAGGCGATAATTGCTTCGTCACTTGATGCGATTAAGAACATTTGTTACCGCTATGCATCGCAGTCTGGTCTAACTGTTTCGGTTGATGACGTAAAGACTCCGAAGGCAAAGCGTGGAATCCTTGACGGGTATGAGAAGCAAGCAGAAAAAGTTGAGAATCAGTTCCGTCGCGGAATCATCACCGATGGTGAGCGCCGTCAGCAAGAAGTTCGAATTTGGACTGCTGCTACTGCCGATGTTCAAGAAGCGATGGAAGCCGAATTCAAAGCGTTGCATTTCAACCCAGTTGACATGATGATCGGTTCTGGTGCTCGTGGAAACATGACCCAGATGCGTCAGATTGCAGGTATGCGCGGACTCGTAGCCAACCCTCGTGGTGACATGATTCCTCGTCCGATCAAGAGCAATTTCCGTGAAGGTCTGCAAACTCTTGAATACTTCATTGCGACTCCAGGTGCTCGTAAGGGCCTTGTAGATACTGCTCTTCGTACTGCTGACTCGGGTTACCTAACTCGTCGTTTGCATGACGTTGCTCAAGAACTAATCGTTCGCGAAGATGATTGCGGTACGACTCTTGGTGTGTGGGTAGAAAACGTTGGTGCAGATACTGCAAACACACGTGCATACCTTGAGACCAAGTTGTTCGGACGCGCTTTGCTTAACGACATTGAACTTTCAGATGGTTCGGTAATGCCGAAAAACACGATTGTCGGCGACGTTGAAATGGAGACCTTGCGTCTCGATCCAAAAGTTTTACGCGTTCGTGTTCGCTCTGTCGTAACTTGCGATGCCGAAGTTGGCGTTTGCGCAAAATGTTACGGTCGTTCATTAGCAACTGGTAAAGACATCGAACTTGGTGAAGCAGTAGGTGTAATCGCTGCACAATCAATCGGTGAGCCTGGTACTCAGTTGACAATGCGTACTTTCCATACTGGTGGCGTTGCCGGAAAAGACATCGCTGGTGGTTTGCCACGCGTAGTTGAACTTTTTGAAGCACGTAACCCGAAGGGTTCTGCTCGACTTGTGCCAGCAACAGGCGTTCTTCGAATTCTTGAAGACGAAGGCAAGGGTATTCCGATCAAAGTCATTGACGATCAAGGTCAAGAAATCGAGATCATTTTGCCAACTGGTAGTCGTCCGTTAGTAAAAGACGGACAGAACGTCGAAGCCGGAGAGCGCATTACTGATGGTCCTTTAGATCCAAAAGAGCTAATGGTGATCAAGGGAATTCGCGAAACTCAGCAATATCTTGTTGAAGAAGTGCAAAAGGTGTATCGCGATCAAGGTGTTGCGATTCACGATAAGCACATCGAGTTGATCGTGCGTCAAATGACGCGACGAATCAGCGTTCAAGAACCAGGTGAGACTCATTTCTTGCCAGGTCATCTCGCTGACTCAAAAGTTTTCCGTGATGTCAACCGGGCAATCGTTGAAGATGGCAAGAAGCCGGCCGAGGGTCGCCCAGTATTGATGGGTATTACCAAGGCTTCGCTTGCAACCGAATCATGGTTGTCGGCAGCTTCTTTCCAGGAAACGACTCGTGTTCTCACTGAGGCAGCGATTGACGGCAAGTCAGATCATTTGGTTGGTCTCAAAGAGAACATCATCATCGGAAAGTTGATCCCAGCCGGAACGGGCATGGATCGTTACAACTTGTTTGATGTCAGCGCGCCAGATTATGTGCCGATGGCTTATTACTCGAGTGATGACGAATCGGATCCAGCTGCATACTTGGCGGGATTGAAAGGCACATATGTTGCCGACGATCAAACGCAAGATTTAGCCGAGACGATCGAGCCGGTTACGAACAACGTCAGCGAAGTTGTTAACGCTGTAACTGGTCGTGACACTGATCTTGACAATGGTTTCGACGACAGTCCTGACAGCGAGATCGCTCAGTAAAAATCAAAAGTTAGGTTCGGGTGAGCAATGTCTGAGTTTGACAAGTTTGCCGAGAACTACAACGAGTCATTGCGCAATAGTCTTGCGCTGACTCGCACTAGCGATAAATATCAAGCTGAATATAAGGTTCGACTACTCAAGAATCTTTTGGTTCGTGGCGCTGCCAAATCGCGTGCAACAACTCATCCGACCATTCTTGACTTTGGCTGTGGTGTTGGCTTGTCGTTGCCGTATTTGCTTGAACAGTTTCCTGGCTCAAAGATCTTTGCAACTGACGTGTCAGAAGTTTCACTCGAAATTGTTCGGGCAGAGTTGCCACAAGTGACGATCATCAATTCGGCGTTAAATGCAGCCGAGAAGTTTGACGTTATTTTGATGTCGACCGTTTTGCATCACATTACGAGTAGCGCTCGTGTTGAGATTCTTGAGAACTTACGAGCGAACCTTAAACCCGACGGTTGCCTAGTTGTGATTGAACACAACACCTATAACCCCCTAACGCGGCGAATTGTTTCAAACTGCCCGATGGATGTGGATGCCGAATTGATCTCGATGAGCGACATCAAAAAATTACTCAGCCGAGGCTGTGGGTTTAAGATTCGCGAAACTGGATATTGTTCATTCTTTCCAGAGCCGCTAAAGGCGCTGACGAAACTAGACCCGATCTTGAAAAAGATTCCCTTGGGTGGCCAATACTTCGTTGTGGCGACCCCTTAAAAACGAGTAGGGGCAGGTTGCCGAGACGAGCGCTTGAGCCGTAGTATTCACTGTCCCGTTTGCGGGTGGTTTCGAATAGGTAGTTTTCCGTAACAGCAATATAAAAAAGGTCGTTTGCGTGCCCACAATTCAACAGTTGATCCGTCAGGGTCGAAGCTCAAAGTCTTCAAAGACCAAGACTCCGGCGCTCAAGGGTTCTCCTCAACGTCGTGGAGTATGCACGCGTGTTTTTACAACCACTCCGAAAAAGCCAAACTCGGCGTTGCGCAAAGTTGCACGTGTTCGTCTGACTAGCGGCGTAGAAATTACCGCATACATCCCAGGCGAAGGACACAACTTGCAAGAGCACTCAATCGTGCTTGTGCGTGGTGGTCGTGTTCGCGATCTTCCTGGTGTTCGTTACAAAGTTATTCGTGGCGCACTTGATGCCGCCGGAGTAAAAGACCGCAAGCAATCTCGTAGCCGTTATGGCGCGAAGAAAAAGTAAAGGTTTATTTATGCCACGTAAAGGTCCAGTAACTCGACGCGAATTCGCAGCAGATCCTGTTTATCGCTCGTCACTTGTAACTCAGATCGTCAACAAAGTTATGTTGCACGGCAAGAAGAGCATCGCCGAATCAATTGTCTATGACGCAA
>WLFB01000240.1 GCA_009703975.1 Actinomycetota bacterium
GTCATTACTGAATATTAGGCGTTGTTACGAGTTGGTTTGTGGCGCATTAAAAGTTGCAACGCGAGCATGCATCACGGTCAACGCTGCATTCAGTTCGATGGCTTGAGTTGCACCCGGAACTGGACCACTGCCACCTTTTGTTGTTCGACGCTTAACCCCAACGCCTGGCCTGAGCAACTCTGCTGCCTTGACACCTAATTTTTTGTCATCCGTAACTAATTGTGAGAGTGGCACTGAATCACGAATTGATTTGCTCACAAGTGCACCAACATGCGCATGCGCTTCACGAAACGGCATGCCTTGTGCGACTAACCATTCGGCGAGATCTGTCGCACCAAGCAACTCTGAATCTGCGGCAGATTGCATCGTTGAAGTATTAAATTTTGCTGTCGAGATCATGCCTGCGAGTGCTCGTAACGCGAGTGCAACTTGATTGACAGAATCGAAAAGCGGTTCTTTATCTTCTTGTAGATCACGGTTGTACGCGAGTGGCATTCCCTTAAGAGTTGCAAGCAAACCAGTCAAGTTGCCGATCAATCGCCCAGACTTACCGCGAGCGAGTTCAGCGATATCTGCATTTTTTTTCTGAGGCAGCATTGATGATCCGGTTGAATACGCGTCGTCTAAAACGGCGAAGCCAAACTCTTGAGTCGTCCAAAGCACCCACTCTTCACCAAGGCGCGACAGGTGAACACCGATAAGTGCCAAATCAAATAGCGCTTCAGCGACAAAATCACGATCAGAGACAGCGTCAAGAGAATTATTAAATCGTCGGGCGAAACCAAGTTCTGTGGCGACAAAGTCAGCATCAAGTGGCAAGGATGAACCTGCCAGCGCACCAGCACCTAGCGGCGAGACGTCAAGTCGTTCGATTGTTTGCGTTAGACGATCAACATCGCGCAGCATTGCCCATGCGTGGGCCGCAAAATGATGAGCGAGCAAAACTGGTTGCGCGCGTTGCATGTGCGTATAGCCAGGCAGATACACCCCGTCACTACCCCAACCAAACTCTTGGGCTCGTTTGTTGAACACGTCGCACAATGCGAGAGTCAGTTGCGCAATATTTGTTAGCTCTCTCTTGCACCAAAGACGCAGTGCGGTTGCAACCTGATCATTTCGACTTCTGCCAGTATGTAGTTTCGCGCCAGCATCGCCAGCGAGTTGAGTCACTCGCCTTTCGATTGCTGTGTGAATGTCTTCATCACTCGCAACAAATACAAACTTGCCATCGTTGAACTCTTGAGCGACAGTGTTTAGCGCAGAAATAACCTTGTCTGATTCAGCTTGGCTAATTATTTGGGCGTGAGCAAGACCTTTAACATGGGCGATCGAGCCGATGATGTCGTCGCGCCAAAGTTTTTGATCAAACGAAAGACTCTCTGTGAACATCATTAGTGCTTCGGCAGGGCTCGCCTCGAAACGGCCGTGCCACAGGGGTTGATCAGCCATTGTCAAGACCTGCGAGTTTTCTAATATCTTTTGCGAGCCTTTTTGCTGTGTGTTCAGAACTTGCCACGCACATCATTGTGTCATCGCCAGCAACAGTGCCAAGTAATCCTTTTAATCGCGAACGATCAAGTGCTGATGCCACGACATGGGCGCAGCCCGGCGGTGTTCGCACGACAACTATTGGCTCATTGAATTGAACATCGGCAACCCACTCTGCCAACACACGCTTGAGTTGATCATGAGGGGCGACTCTGTCTGGCTCGAACTCAGGTATCGCATATGTCGTATCACCAGCAGCCGTGCGCACTTTTACTGCACCCAAATCTTCTAAATCGCGCGAGACAGTTGCTTGTGTCGCAGCAATACCTTTTTTCTGCAATAACTCGCGCAACTGAGGTTGACTCGTAACGGTCTGCGAACTTACGAGTTTGGCAATCAGTTGTTGACGCTGAACTTTTGAACTCATCTTGTTACCCCCATTAGATGTGCGAGCAACCCTCTGGCTGCATGCATACGGTTGTGTGCTTGCGTTACAACGCGACTCTGCGCGCCATCTATAACTTCGCTCGTTACTTCTACGCCGCGGTGGGCTGGCAAACAATGCATAAAGATCGCGTCCTTTGCCGTATTCGCCATAACTTCAGAGTCAACACAAAAGTCTTTAAAGTCGATCATCCGTTTGGCGGTTTCTGCTTCTTGTCCCATTGAAACGAATACGTCGGTATGAACAGCATGAGCGCCAGTCGACGCAGTTTGCGCCGACGAAAATTGATTAACCGATGCGGCACCAAGATTCGCGATACGAGATAGCTCAATTTCGTTTGCTCCGTAACCGTCTGGACAACCGAGTCGAATATGCATGCCATCAAGTGCACACGCCTCAACAAGAGACCTAGCAACATTGTTGTAATCACCGATCCATGCAACAGTTTTATTACGAAGCTCGCCGAGCTCTTGGCGCATTGTCAACAAATCTGCAAGCGCCTGCAACGGATGAGAATGATCGCTCAACATATTGATGATCGGCACACTTGAAACCGCGGCCATTCGTTGCAAGATCGAATGTTCAAATACACGCGCAGCAATAACGTGGTGATACCCGGCCATAATTCTCGTGACATCTTCGACCGTCTCACGTTGATCAAAACCAACTTCTTCACCACGCGTAAAAATTGGATGTCCGCCGAGTTGCACGACAGCCATCTCCATGCTGTGTCGCGTGCGATTAGAAGGCTTTTCAAAAATCAATGCAACACCTTTGTCAGAAAGCGGTCGACCTAAAGAAGAGATCTCAACTTGTGCCAAATTCATTACGCTGCCAAGATCTCGTGCCGAGAGATCTGTGATGTCAAGAAAATGTCTGATGTTCATCGGTCTGACCTCATTGCACAACCTGTTTGATTATCGAGATTGCTTCGTCAATCTCTGCACTACTAACTGTTAACGGCGGTGCTAATCGCAAAGCATGACTCGTAACGCCGTTGACAATTAAACCCTGATCTAATAATTGTGAAGCAATCTTTTTTGCATCAAGTTCTGGCTTCAACTCGGCAGCCAGTAGCAAACCTTTACCACGCACTTCAACTACGCCATTTACAGCGCGGAGTTTTTCTGAAAGTTCTTTGCCGCGCTGCATCGCAACTTGCGGCGCATCCATATCAATCATCAATTGAATTGTTGCTCGCGCAGCGGCGGTTGCAATCGCTGTGCCACTAAACGTGCTGCCATGATCGCCCGGTTTGAAGACAGCAGCTAA
>WLFB01000241.1 GCA_009703975.1 Actinomycetota bacterium
AAAAAGCTCAAATTTGAAGATTTAGGTCATAATGTTGACAATTTATTGGCAAAATGTGCTCAAAAAGTCGCAATAACTAACAAAATCAGCTAATTATGCGTAATTTTCTTCTTAAATCCATCAGTTTTTATCAAAATATTTTTTCTTACCGGTTGTCTCCGTGTCGGTTTTACCCAAGTTGTTCAAATTACGCCACAGAAGCAATTGAAACTTTTGGCTCTTTTAAGGGTGGGCTTTTGACTTTACGCCGTTTATCACGCTGTCGACCTTTCGGGCCAAGCGGCTATGACCCTGTGCCAGAGAACTGTTTTAATCATTCACATTCAATGAAAGCGACTCACAAGCATGTTTGATATTTTTTTTAATGCAGCGGCTGGGCTGATTGCGTTTTTTTATGAGTTGATCCCTAATTATTCATTTGCGATTGCAATGGTTGCAGTTGCGGTGATGTTGTTGATTACTCCCCTAACTCTTAAAAGCACTAAAGGCATGCTTGAAATGCAGCGCCTTCAACCAGAAATGAAAAGGCTGCAGCAACAATTTAAGGGTGATCGACAAAAATTAAATGAAGCGATGATGAAGCTTTACCAAGAACACAAAGTCAACCCTCTCGCATCATGTCTACCTTTGCTTGCCCAAATGCCAGTGTTCATTATTATGTTTCGGGCAATTCGAGGTTTAACTTCTCGTGTAACCCCCGACAGTCCATTTGTTCCAAAACATCTTGATAAGACCTCGGCGATTTATAGGTCGCTTGTTGGTAAAACCGAGATGCTCTCTTTTGGTATCGATTTAGCCAAAACTCCGGCACGAGCAATGCAAGATAATTTTGCTTCTGGGTTGATTTATGCGCTTTTAGTAGTGGTTTTAGCTGGTTTGTACCTAGTTCAGCAAAGAATGATCGCCTCGCGAACTGTTAGCCCAACTATGTCGGCAGGACAGGCAAAATTGATGCAATATATGCCCGTTGCGTTTGCTGTTTTTCAGGTTTGGTTGCCAACTGCGTTGATTGTTTATTACATGATGCAAGCGATTATCCGAATTATTCAACAGCAGTACATCACCCAACGTTTTTATAAAAAAGACGACAGCCTTGGCAAGCAAGCGCAAGCTGCGAGTGCGACTGCTCGAGAAATGAAAAACTCTTCGGTCGAAGAGAAAAAAAATAAGTCAAAAAAAGAGGCGAATTCGAGTGAACCGCAAACTTTTGTCAGTAAGCGTGTTACTCCGCCAAAGAATAGTTCTGTTGCACCAACGCGACGCCGACCTCAGCCGCCAGGAAAGAACCGTAGCAGTTTCGTGCAAAAGAAAAATAAGCCAAACAATTAATTCTCAAATTTTAGAAACAAACCGAAGGGAAATTGAATCATGGAATGGGTAGAAACAACAGCAGAGACAATTGACGACGCAAAAGCACTGGCACTTGATCGTTTAGGAGTAGACGACGGAGATGCAGAATTTGAAATCGTCGAAGAACCAAAAGCAGGACTTTTTGGCAGAACTCGTGGTGAAGCCAGAGTGCGAGCTCGTATTAAGCCAAACTCGGTTCGAGCCAAAGCCGACCGCCGTGATCGTCGTGGTAAGCCAACAACCGATCGGGCAGCTCGACCAAGTACAACACGAAACGAGCGAAGTTCAAGGCCTGAACGCACAGAACGAAACGATCGCGGCCCACGTCCAGAGCGAGGCTCACGATCACCGCGACCTGAGCGTTCAAATCGAAGCGAAGCACCACGCGAACGCACACCTCGAGCTGAGTTACCACCAGTTGATCCGACCACTGTGAGTGATGTAGCAACTACATTTTTGCAAGGCCTTGTCACTGCAGCTGGCTTAAAGGGTTCAGTGTCGTCAAAAGTTGAGGGCGAAAACATTGACATCGACGTATTGGGTGATGATCTTAATTTCTTAGTTGGCACTAAAGGCGCAACACTTTTGGCTTTGCAGGATTTAACTCGTGTTGTGTCTCAGCGTCGCTTAGGTGACCATGAAACTCGACTTCGAGTCGATGTTGCTGGTTATCGCGAAAAACGCCGTGAAGCTCTAAGTCGATTTGCTCTCAAAGTTGCTGCCGATGTAAAAACTTCGGGTCAAGCACGAGCATTAGAGCCAATGAACTCATCTGACCGCAAGATCGTCCATGACGCACTTGTTGACAGCGAAGGTATTGCGACTCGCTCTGAAGGTACTGATCCGTTTCGTCGGGTAGTTGTTGCGTTGGCTTCAACTTTAGAATCTTCAACTGAATTTGATGACTCGGATGATTCCGATGACTCGTCAGAATCATAAAACCCTCTAAGACTCACTTTAACTAGTGTAGTTTTGTGGTGTGACTGAGCCTTCGGCAACTAATTCAAATATAGTTGATGAATCGCGCCTTCGAGTTTTAGAAAGAATTCTGCGAGAAGCCCAGCGAATTGGGGCGTTATCTAATGCCCCAGTTACAGAGATTATTAGTCACGCCAAGTGGTTCGCAGATGCGATTCCGCATACGGCTCGTACCGCAGTAGATTTGGGCAGCGGTGCGGGTGTGCCTGGTTTAATAGTCGCGCTGTTTTGTCCGTTACTGAGTATTCAACTAGTTGATCGTCGAGTTGGCCGTACAGATGTTTTAGTAAGAGCCGTTCACGCGCTAGACCTTGTGGATCGAGTAACTGTCAGATGTTGCGAGATTTCAGACATGACCAAAGATTCAACTTGGGCTAAACACTTTGATGTCGCGATGAGTCGTGGTTTAGGGCCACCAATTCAAACGCTTAACTTTTCCCGAGAGCTCGTAAAGCCAGGTGGCGCAATCATAATTAGCGAGCCTCCACCAGGTATTGATTCTCGGTGGGATCAACAACAAGTACGAGCCTTGGGCTTAGAAGGACCACTAAGAATCGGGGCCGTGGCAATGTTTCACGTGAAACAATTTGGCTCTGATGATGAAACTACTGCTTCGTAAGGCTCGTTTTACGTACTAAGAGATTTCTCAAAACCCCTTAAAATAGCGGTTATTCCATAAATTGTTTCACGTGAAACATATGTTAAGAACTACTTCTGCCTAGCCATCTCACTATCCATACGACGTAAGCTTTGAGAGATTATGCTCTGTGTATGAGTGAAAAAGATCAATCTGTGAGCGAAACGGAACGCCGTCCTCTGCCACGAATAATTGCATTCGCCAATCAAAAAGGCGGGGTGGGTAAAACCACC
>WLFB01000242.1 GCA_009703975.1 Actinomycetota bacterium
ATTGCGTGCGGCGTTAGCCGAGAGTCTTGGGTTGCAACGAAATGTGACGTTCTTGCCAGAAAATGTGGCGGTACAACCTGGTGGAAAACCAGTAATAGGCAAATTTTTGAGAAGTGTGATGAACCCTGGCGATGAAGTTCTGTATCCGAATCCGGGATTTCCGATTTATGAAAGTCAAATCGAATTTAACGATGGCGTTGCTGTGCCGTATCGGTATCTCGATACCGAAAATGGTTTTCAAATTGATTTGGATTACTTGGCTTCGAAAATTAACTCAAAAACTAAAGCATTAATTCTTAACGATCAACAAAACCCGCTGGCGGCTGAGATGACCGATACTGAGCGCCAAGCGCTTGCAGACTTGGCAATCAAACACAATCTTTGGGTGCTTTCTGACGAGGCGTATTTTGATATCAGATATGCCGGTGAGAGCAAGAGCATTGTTTCGCTGCCAGGGATGTTAGAACGCACCGTAATCTTGTATACATTTTCGAAAAAGTTCGCGATGACTGGTTGGCGTTTGGGTGCCGCAATTGGCCCGAGAGATCTCGTTGATCGAATTTCAAAACTGAACACGAACGAAGAAAGTTGCACTGCACAGTTTGTGCAATGGGCCGGCGTTGAAGCAATTACGGGGGATCAGTCTGGCGCGAATGAGCTGGTTCGAGTGCTCAAAACTCGCCGTGACGCAACAATCGCCGGGATTCAGACGGTCACGGGAATGCGAGTGCATACGCCAAATAGTGCGTTTTATGTATTTCCAGAAGTGACTCAAACGATGGCTCGCACTGGTCACGATGATGTTGCGAAATTTGCCACCGATGCATTGCACAACTCAGGGATGTCTTTTTGTACGCGGAAACATTTTGGTCGTCCAGCTGACAACGAAAAGGGAAATTACATTCGCCTTGCCTACAGCGGTATTAATAATCCACAAATTGATAAAGGTCTCGCGCGTCTTGCTGAATGGGTTAATTCAAAATGAGTGCACGAATTGTTGTAACGGGCAAGATTCCGAGCGCCGGTTTGAATGCGCTACACGACGCTGGATTATCGCCGATCACTTGGGATCATGAACATCAAATAACTCGAGCTGAATTGCTTGAGTTTGTTAAAGGCGCTGAAGTGTTGATCACACTTCTCACAGAAAAAGTTGACGACGAACTGCTTGATGCAGCGGGTTCGCAACTAAAGGGAGTCTGCAATGTTGCAGTTGGATATAACAACATTGATGTTGCTGCTTGCACACGCCGTAATGTGCGCGTAACTAACACACCTGGCGTACTCACAGATGCGACTGCTGATATTGCCTTCGGATTGGTACTGATGGTGACGCGTCGTCTAGGTGAAGGCGAGCGAGTGATTCGTAGCAATCAGCCATGGCAGTGGGGCATGAACTTTATGCTCGGTGTCGGCATTCAAAACCGCCAACTCGGAATAATCGGAATGGGTGCAATTGGTGTTGCGACAGCGCGTCGCGCCAAAGCGTTTGGTATGTCTATTGCGTATTTTTCGCGCTCTCCGATTGACAAAAAGATTGCCGAAGAATTGAATGCGACGCAGTTATCGCTTGATGATTTGTTGGCGAGCAGCGACGTTGTTTCGGTGCATTGCCCGTCAAACGACGCAACACATCATTTAATTGGTGCGGCTCAATTCAAGATGATGAAGCAGACTGCGTTTTTGATTAATACAGCTCGTGGACCGATCGTCAACGAGCAACAATTAGTCGACGCTCTTGATGCCGGCGAAATCGCTGGTGCTGGTCTTGATGTTTTTGAATTTGAACCTAAAGTTAATGCTGGTCTGCTGACTCGCGAAAATGTCGTTCTGATTCCGCATCTAGGTTCAGCCACACAAGAAACTCGCGCGGCAATGGCGACATTGGCAGCTAGTAATGCGATAGCTATTAGTAATTCGCAAAAACCACCAACGCCAGTTAATTAACTAGTTAACGAAATTTTTATGCGTGGTCTCGGAACAATTATCAACACAGCAACAGTTCTTGCTGGTGGCGGTCTTGGCTTACTGATTGGTAATCGAATTCCGGATCGAATTCGTGTGATCATCGTTCAAGTTATTGGTCTGGTCACGATTGCAATTGGTCTGCGCGACGTGATGAATACTGACAATATGGTTTTCCCATTGGTTGGCATGGTCTTGGGTGCAATCATTGGTGAACTGTTGCGAATCGAAGATCGATTAGAGCAATTGGGTGAAATCTTGCGCCGAAAATTCACCAAGCCTGAAAGTGAGAGCAAATTCGTCACCGGTTTTGTTACGGCGACTCTCTTGTTCTGTGTTGGGCCGCTAACGATTCTCGGAGCGATTGAAGATGCAAGCGGAAAGACACCTCAGTTGTACATAATTAAGGGCACGCTCGACGGTTTTATGATGATTATTTTCTCGGCGTTATATGGCGTAGGCGCAATTTTTAGTGCCGCAAGTGTGTTTTTTATTCAGGGGTCGCTAACGCTCTTTGGTACCAGTCTTGATACTTTATTGACCGACAGAATGCGATTAGAGCTGTTTTCGGCTGGTGGTATAGCAGTTTTGGCGATAGGTCTTAATTTGCTTGAGATAAAGCGAATTCGTCTCGGATCGTTATTGCCAGGGCTTGTCATAACACCTCTATTGGTTTGGCTTTTTGCGACTCCGAACGGGGTCCTGTAGCAGTCGCTTGATATCCGCCGATGTTCTTAATTTGCTGGTTAACATTGTTATGAACAAAAATCTAAGGGGAATAATGTCATCTAAAAACATTAAAATCAGTGGCAGTGAGTCCGCTAGGGGTATGTTTATTAAAAAATTTGCACTGCCTGCTTTGGTGTCTGCCGTCGTCGCGCTTGTCGCAGGTGGTGTATATGCGGTAAACGCCACACCAGCAAACATCACGGTGTGTGCAGCTAAAAGTAATGGTGCGATGCGATATTCGGCTTCTGGTGGCTGCAAGAGCGCAAAAGAGACGAAATTATTACTCGGTCAACAGGGTCCTGCTGGACCTGCTGGTCCGGTCGGCCCTGCTGGAGCCACAGGCCCTGCTGGTGCGACTGGCGCTGCCGGGTCAATGACAACTCAATCGTCGTTTGAAATTAAAACTTCTAGTTACACATTGGCTCTCACAGACGCGGGCAAGTTTATTTATTCTCGTTCATCGCCAACTTTGGTTATTCCAAACAATTCTGCGGTTGCCTTTC
>WLFB01000243.1 GCA_009703975.1 Actinomycetota bacterium
AGCCGAATTCAAAGACCCAACATTGCACTGGCGCGATGCCAGCGTTGATGTGCACAAAGTCGTGGTCGGACCATACGACAACAATGTTTTTGTGGTGCGATGCCGTGAATCTGGCGAGGCTGTGTTGATTGACGCCGCGAACGAGCATGAACAACTTTTAGCGCTATGCCGACGACTTGGCGTTAAGCGCGTTCTTGAAACTCATGGACATTGGGATCACATTCAGGCAATCCCTGCATTAAGAGAGGCTGGATACGAAATTGCGGTAACCGCCGCTGATGCACCGCGCCTGAAAGATGTTGGGTACGACGTGTTTATTGATGATGCCGAAATAATTGAAGTAGGCAAATTGCGATTGCATGCGATACATAACCCGGGACATACAGAAGGCTCAATTTCATTTGCAGTTGCAGATACCCCGCTTCTATTTACTGGTGACACTTTGTTTCCGGGCGGCCCTGGCAATACCAAACTTGAAGGTGGAGATTTCGCAACGATCATTAAATCAATTGACAATAAGTTGTTTACGTTTCCGGCTGAGACAATTGTCTTGCCTGGGCACGGACTTGACACAACAATTGGTGACGAACGACCACAACTTGCTGCATGGGTTGAACGCGGCTGGTAGAAATTTAATTTCCCCTATCGCCATAGTGCAAATAACTTTGTCTGCAATTACACTTATTTAGGTGAGAGAACTCTTTCGCATTGATGATCTTCATGCCAAGCCTGCTGAAGCGGATGCACAAATTCTGCGAGGTGTTTCTCTAACTGTCAACACAGGTGAAGTACACGCGATCATGGGACCAAATGGTTCTGGCAAATCTACGTTGGCGACAACTTTGCTCGGCGCGCCCGAATACGAAGTCACACATGGTCGACTTTTTTACAAAGGCGAAGATATTTCATTGTGGCCGACTGATGTTCGCGCAAAAGCTGGAATCTTTTTAGCGTTTCAATATCCACAAGAAATCGCCGGCGTCTCGGTAATTCAGTTTTTACGTCAGGCGCTATCGGCACGAAAAGGAATCGATCTTTCTGTGCTTGAGTTGCGACTCTCAATAATTAGTTGGATGAAACGCCTGGGTATGGACTCATCATTCGTGGATCGCTATCTCAACGAAGGTTTTTCAGGTGGCGAAAAAAAGCGCAACGAAATCATGCAGATGGCGATTCTTGAACCCGAACTTGCAATTCTTGACGAAACTGACTCGGGCTTAGACATAGATGCGTTGCGAATTGTCGCCCAAGGCATTCGTGAAGTGCGCCAAGACCGACCAGAGATTGGCATCGTGCTGATCACCCATTATCAACGATTGCTCGATGAAGTGAAACCGGACTTTGTGCACATTTTGATTGACGGGCGCATAGTCAAATCGGGCTCTTTAGAGTTAGCTAGCGAACTAGAGCGCAATGGTTACGACGCATACCGAACCGAGTCGTAAACATGACTGGTGCAAGCACTGCATTTGATGCGGATGTAATTCGCCGAGACTTTCCTGTGTTGGCTCAACAGATTGACGGCAAACCACTGGTCTACCTAGACAGCGCGAATACTTCGCAAAAACCCAACCTCGTGATCGACACGATGGCTAAGTTCATGCGCGAATCTTACGCACCGATAAATAGAAGTGCGTATACCTTGGCCGCGAAGGCAACCGAGCTTTATGAAAGTGCGCGCAATTCAGTAGCAAAATTTATTAATGCAAATAATTCGCGCGAAATTGTGTTCACAAAAAATGCAACTGAAGCATTGAACTTAATTGCATTTTCGTGGGGTCGTGCCAATTTGCAGCGTGGCGATGTGGTCTTACTAACGCATATGGAGCACCACGCCAACATTGTGCCGTGGCAGATGTTGCAACAAGAACGCGGCATCGAATTGCGCTGGGTGCCGTTGACAAGTGATTTTCAACTTGATTTGAGTTCTCTGCCAACTTTATTGATGGGTGCCAAAGCTTTTTCGTTTACTTCGATGTCAAATGTGCTCGGCACGATTAACCCGGTCGAGAAACTTTGTAGCGCAGCACATGCAGCAGGTGCAATAGCAATAGTTGACGCGTGCCAATCGGTGCCGCACTCGCCAACTGATGTGCAGGCGTGGGGTGCAGATTTTGCGATGTTCTCGAGTCACAAAATGTGCGGACCATCAGGTCTCGGTGTGTTGTGGGGTCGCGAAGCGTTGCTCGAAGCGATGCCTCCGTTTTTAGGTGGCGGCAATATGATTTCCGAAGTTCGCCTAGATGGTTTCAAGTGCGCCGAGTTGCCAGCGAAATTTGAGGCAGGCACGCCAGCAATTGCCGAAGTTGTTGGTCTCGGTGCAGCAGTTGAATTCTTGAACGTAGTCGGCATGGCCACTATTCGACAGCACGAGATTGCAATGTCAAGTTATGTTCTTGAAATGTTGACGGGCCGATTTGGCGATGACATCACAATTCACGGGCCGCGCAACCCCGAACTGCGTGGCGCGACATTTAGTTTTGCTTTCCGTGGTATTCATCCACATGATTTGAGTCAAGTGCTTGATCAGTCGAATGTTTGTGTTCGCGCTGGACACCACTGCGCTAAACCGTTGATGAAAATTATCGGCGCTAACGCCACGGCGCGGGCGAGTTTTTATCTCTACAACACGACCGCAGATGCTGATGCACTTGCAGATGCTCTTGACTCAGCGTCAGATATCTTTTAGATAGACGAGTACAAACGAGGAAACATGCCAGGTATTGAAGATCTTTATCGAGAGATAATTCTTGATCACTACCGAACTCCGCGCAATCGTGGTGAGCTAGCACCTCCAGCTGTTTATTCAGAAGGCAACAATCCACTTTGTGGTGACGACATTCGCATTTATCTAGACGTTGCTGACGGTGTTGTTCGTGATGTTAAATTTTCTGGCCAGGGTTGCTCGATTAGCCAGAGTTCAACTTCGATGATGACTGTTGCCGTCAAGGGCAAAACAGTTGCTGAAGTTCAGGCATTTGTTCGAAGATTCAAACACATGATGACACTTGCCGATAACGACGAACCCGTTGACGAAGCAATCAATCTCGGCGATATTGAGGCTCTACAAGGTGTTGTTAAGTTCCCGGTTCGCATCAAGTGCGCCACGCTCGGTTGGAACACACTGCTAGAAGCGCTCACCGAAGCCATCAAATAATTAATTTTTTGCGAGCGCGGCGCGGGCTGCTC
>WLFB01000244.1 GCA_009703975.1 Actinomycetota bacterium
TAGGGATTAGTTTCAGTCGCAGAATTCATGACTAAATGCTATGCCGATCTTTTAACTTTGACTTATTTTTGAGTACCTTCAAGTTCGTACAACACGATGGTGCTTGATTTTGCGACCCACAATCCAGCACCTGCCTGCTTGAAATATTTTTTAAGTTCATTGCAGTACCAAGTACCGGTACGTGAATAAATCTCAAAATCAGTTACATCGCGATCAACAGTATTTCTTAAGTCGCTCTTCGTCGGTACCTCAAAAAATAAAACATGTTTCGTCGCTTTCGCCAAATTCTTAATCGCAGACCGGGCATCCTGTTCATCGAGGTACTGCAACACACTTTGGCAAATAACAAGATCAAATTTTCTATTCGGCGCCCAAGAACTGATATCGCGAAGTTTATGACCATATTTCTTGCAGGCGTGTTCACTGACATCTACTGATAAAACCTTTGTGCGTTCGTAATTTTTGCGGTACCAGTCACTCCAATATCCGACACCTGCGCCAACGTCTAAAACTGATCGCACTTGAATATCCCACCAATTGCAAAACTGATGCACCCCAGATGCGAGTGTTTCAATCTTTCGACGCGAATGCATGGGCGTCGTTGAATAAAAGCGTTTAAAAAAACTCGCGTCGAATTGCGTTCTAGGCACCTGTGTTGTGTATCAGGTTTATGAGTAGCCTTGCCACACGAGAAATAACCCAAGTAGAAATGAGACAAAATGTCGGTCTATGACACAAAAATTGCTGGTTTGACTGGCGTGAATGATCTTCTGAATTCAATTAAGGGCTCAGTAACGCTCGTCGTAAACGTCGCCTCTAAGTGTGGTTTGACTCCGCAATATACGGCTCTTGAGGCGCTGCAGAAAGAATTTGCGACACAAGGTTTCACTGTGTTGGGTGTGCCGTGCAACCAGTTCGGCGCACAAGAACCTGGTTCGGCCAGCGAGATTGAGACTTTTTGTTCGACAAATTATGGCGTTACTTTTCCGATGTCCGAAAAAGTTGAGGTTAACGGCGCAGAGCGTCACGCTTTATACCAAGCGCTAACGCAAGTTGCAGACGACGAAGGACACTCGGGCGACATTCGATGGAACTTCGAAAAGTTTTTGGTGAGTCGAGATGGCGAAGTAGTTTCTAGGTTTAAGCCGCAAGCAACACCCGACTCAGCCGAAGTTATGGCTGCAATCAAAGCTCAGCTCGCCAAATAAACATGCAAAAAGTCACTGTCGCTGCGTTGCAGATGTCGATGTCGACTGAAGTTGCTGAAAATATTTCGACTGCCGAGCGACTTGTTCGAAGCGCAGCAAAACAGGGTGCGCAAATTATTTTGATCCCAGAATTATTTGAGGGTCATTATTTTTGCAAAGATCAAACAACGCAAGACCTGAATCGTGCGATTGAGATGTCTTCGCACCCAACGGTGGCACACTTTGCCAAAGTTGCAAAAGAACTCAGTGTTGTTTTGCCGATTAGCGTTTATGAGCGAGCTAACAACTCGTTATTCAATTCGGTGGCGATAGTTGATGCCGACGGCAAAGTGCTTGGCACATATCGCAAGAGTCATATTCCAGATGGGCCGGGATATAACGAGAAGTTTTATTTCAGTCCTGGTGACACAGGCTTCAAAGTTTGGCAAACCAAGTATGCGAAAATTGGTGTCGGCATTTGCTGGGATCAATGGTTTCCAGAAGCTGCGCGGGTGATGACATTGCGTGGAGCAGAAATTTTGTTGTATCCAACCGCTATTGGTAGCGAGCCATCAAATCCTGAACTTGATTCTTCCGGTCATTGGCAACGAGCGATGCAAGGCCACGCGGCAAGTAACTTGACGCCAGTTATGGCCGCCAATCGCACAGGGCGCGAAGTTGGTCGTGCGACAGAGATTACTTTTTACGGATGTTCATTTATCTGTGACGCAACTGGAGCAAAAGTTGCTGAGGCAAATCGAACTGAAGAAACTGTATTGCTGGCGACTTTTGATATTGAAGCACAGAAACTTGCTCGAACTTTTTGGGGATTATTTCGTGATCGAAGACCTGAGTTGTATAAGCCGTTGATGACTTTAGACGGCTTTGACGCGTGAGCATGCCCGCCGAGTTTGCTCGGCATGAACGAACTGTTATTTGTTGGCCAGCAAGAAGCGAGATTTACGGTCTGCGCCTTGCTGAAGCTCAGACAGCCCATGCAGCTTTAGCAAATACGATTTCGGGTTACGAACCTGTGACGATGATTGTAAATCCAAGCGACGAATCTGCCGCACGGCGCGTCTGTGCGGAAAATGTGGATGTTGTCGCACTCGAAATTGATGACGCGTGGTTTCGTGACTCTGGGCCGAATTATGTAATTGAAAATGGCGAACTGATCGCAACGTGTTGGCAGTTCAACGGCTGGGGCGAAAAATTCGTGCCGTTCGATAAAGATGCGACGATTGCGTCGCGTTGGGCCGCCCAAGCAGGTCATCAAACGCGCAAAATCGATATGGTTCTTGAAGGTGGGTCACTAAATGTTGACGGCGCCGGAACGCTAATCACAACTGAGCAATGCTTGCTCAACCCGAATCGCAATCCGAAGCTTTCGCGTGAGCAGATCACCGAACGACTTTGTCGAGAACTTGGCCAGCAAAAAGTCATATGGCTGCCTTTTGGTCTTGCTCTCGATGACGACACCGACGGTCATGTTGATAATGTGGCGGCGTTCATCGGGCCAAAGACCGTAATCATGCAAAGTTGCGACGATAAAAATGAGCCAGATTTCGTGCGCTGTGCGGCAAACATTGCAGTAGCGAGAGATGCAGGGTTAACCGTGCACGAGATACCAGTGTTGCCGTTCGTCGTAACTGATGGTGTGCGAGCAGTTGTGCCATATTTGAATTTTTATATCTGCAACGATGCAGTTATTGTGCCCGTATGTGGGCACGATGCAGACAACGAAATGCTTGCGCTGCTTGGTGAATACATTCCTGATCGGGATGTTGTCGGACTAGAAATCGGCGCAATTCTTGCGCATGGTGGTGGCGGTATTCATTGCATCACCCAACAAGTGCCAGCGATTTAATCAATCAACTAGTCGATTAACTAGTCAATTAGCGAGTCGCTTCGCACTCGGCGTTGTTCTGCTTCTTCGTGAGCAGGAAGCACTCGCCCAAATAGTTGACGGGTTCGTTCGA
>WLFB01000245.1 GCA_009703975.1 Actinomycetota bacterium
CCTGATGAACTTGACAAGTTAATTGAATGGATTGGTGAATCCGCAAAGCCCAACCCAATTCTGCATGAGGGTGAACATCTTTTCGCTGTTGAGCGACTGGTTGTGAGCCCTAGTGCCGGGGTATTCACTCCGAAAAGTAATCTCGTTGATGGTACGCGGATTAACGTTGGGGATGTGTTGGGCATAGTCGGAGATCATGAAGTTCGGTCATTATTTGACGGCGTGTTACAAAACTTCATTAGCGTTGAAGGTGAACGAGTTACAGCGCATCAGCCAATCGCTTGGCTACGGACTATTTAAGATCTCATAATGCCAAAAATTCCAAAAAATGCAGTCAATGGCATTATCACTGGCTGGGGACGAGCACTTCCCGAAAAAGTAGTAACAAATGCAGACCTTGCCAAAACCCTTGATACATCTGATGAATGGATAATCGAACGCACTGGTATTGAACGACGACATATTGGTGGTTCAACCGCAAGTCTGTCAATTGAATCAGGACGCAAAGCAATTGAAATGTCAGGCATTGACCCGTCGACAATTGATGCTCTGATTCTCTCAACTACGACCCCGGACCGCGCGGTGCCCGCAACAAGTTCCGCCGTGCAATTCGGGTTGGGGTTGAGATGCGGCGCGTTTGATGTCAACGCCGCTTGTTCAGGGTTTGTTTATGCTCTCGTCGCAGGTCACGGACTGCTGGCAATCGGACTGAAAAGAGTTCTAGTTATTGGCACCGACACTCTTTCGCGTATCACTGATTGGACAGATCGAAACACTGCAATTCTTTTTGCAGATGGATCAGGCGCTGCCGTCCTTGAAGCTGTCGATGGCCCAGGGCAATTACTCGGTTGGGATATTGACGCCGACGGCTCCTTAGAAGATCTTCTTTACGCCGAGATCGGCGGAACATTAAAGATGGAAGGCAAAGAAGTGTTTCGCCGTGCAGTACGAATCATGGTTGACTCAGCAGAAAAATCGATCGCGGCCGCAGGTTTAACGACAAGTGATATCGCACTTGTCGCACCCCACCAGGCCAATATTCGCATTATTGAGGCAGCGTGTAAAAGACTTGAAATTTCAATGAGCAAAGTTTCGTGGGTTGGCAACGAAACTGGCAACACATCTTCGGCTTCTATTCCACTGGCATTATTTGAAGCCGCTGATACGAATCGTCTTAAGACTGGCGACAATGTATTGCTGGTTGGCTTTGGTGCGGGTATGACTGCCGCAAGTGCCGTTATAAAATGGACACAGCCATGAGTCGAGTTGTACTAATTACCGGGGGTTCAAAGGGAATTGGGCTGGCATGTGCGCAACATTTTGCAAGTCTTGGCGACAAAGTTGCAATTACCTACAACAGCACGAAACCATCAGACGATTTTTTCTCGGTCAAATGTGATGTGACATCACAGGCCGACGTAGATCTCGCATTTGCCGCTGTCGAAGAAAAATTTGGAACGGTTCAAGTTCTCGTCTCAAATGCGGGAATTACGAAGGATTTGCTTTTGTTGCGAATGACTGAGAACGATTTTGTCTCGGTAATCGACGCCAATTTGACTGGCGCATATCGCGTGTGCAAGCGCGCTACCCAAGGAATGTTGAGGGCAAGATCTGGTCGGATCATCTTGATGTCTTCTGTTGTCGGCTTACTTGGTTCGGCAGGCCAAGCAAATTACGCCGCTTCTAAATCAGGCCTGGTTGGTCTCGCCCGTTCACTAGCGCGTGAACTTGGTTCGCGTTCGATAACTGTTAATGTCGTCGCGCCTGGTCCCGTTGAAACAGATATGACCGCGGCGCTAACTGAAGAGCAACGTACAAAAATGATTGATGCAGTGCCACTTGGTCGCACAGCGACCCCCCAGGAAATTGCTGGCGTAGTTGCATTTCTTGCATCTTCGGATGCTGCTTACATTACGGGCGCAGTAATACCAGTCGATGGCGGATTAGGCATGGGGCACTAGGCTTATCCCATGGACCAACAACTATTTGATCGATTTAAAAAGTGCGCAATTGATGTTTTGGCAGTTGATGCTGCCAAAGTGACGCTTGAGGCGAAGTTTAAAGAAGACCTCGGCTCAGACAGTCTTGACCTCGTCGAGTTTGTGATGGCTCTCGAAGAAGAATTCGGTATTTCAGTGCCGGAAAGCGATCTTGAAGGTGTCGATACTGTCGGCAAAGCATTCAATCTCGTTACTTCGAAGGTCTCCTGATTTTTTAGAGCGTTAACTTATGCAAGGAGCAGGACACCGAGTTGCGATAACGGGATACGGAGTTGTCGCACCCTGCGGTATCGGTAAACAGAATTTTTGGAAGGGCCTTCTCGGCCCAGGTCTGAGTGGCTCGCATACTGTTGAAATCGAAAATTGGGATGCGTCACCCTATTTTGCTGGTCCAAAAGAACTGCGCCGTGCTGATCGTTGCGAGCAATATGCAATTGCAGCGGCACAAGAAGCACTAACGCAATCGGGCGAACTGCCATACGATCGCGGTCGAATCGGCACGATATTTGGCACCGGCATTGGAGGCTTACGCACTCTAGAAGGTCAAGTTGAAGTACGAGTCGCAAAGGGCAAAGAACGAGTCTCGCCATTTTTGGTTCCGATGATGATGTCGAATGCAGCTGGTGCAGCAATCTCAATGCGACATGGTTTTCAGGGTCCTGCTGAAACTATTTGTACCGCGTGTGCGGCTGCCACTCATGCGCTTGGTTACGCAGCACGACAAATTTCATGGGGAATGTGCGATGCAGTCATTTCGGGCGGATCAGAATCAGCCGCAACAATAACCGCGGTAGCGGGTTTCGAAAATATGACGGCTTTATCAACTTCGATGGTTAGCAAACCATTCGACGCAACTCGAGATGGTTTCATTTTTGGCGAAGGTGCCGCCGTCTTCGTGCTTGAGCGACTTGATTTAGCGATTAAACGCGGGACAAAAATTCTCGGCGAAATTGTTGGTGCAGGTAGCAACGCCGATGCTCACCACATAACTGCTCCATCACCAGGTGGCGTTGGAGCCGCAGCATGTATGCAACTTGCGCTTACTGATGCTGGATTATCACCACACGACATTAAGCAAGTGAACGCACACGGAACCTCGACGCCGTTGAATGATTCTGCCGAAGCACAAGCAGTGGTAAA
>WLFB01000246.1 GCA_009703975.1 Actinomycetota bacterium
GAATTTGTGCAATTGTTGCAACTTCGGGTACAACGAATCTTGGCGTGATTGATGATCTTGTCGCGTCAGGCGAGCAGGCGCGCGAACTATGCACATGGTTTCACGTTGACGGGGCTTACGGTGCGGCAGCATTATGCGCACCAAGTGTTCGTCATTTGTTTGTTGGTATCGAAATGGCCGACAGCTTTATCGTCGATCCACACAAGTGGCTCTTCGGACCATTCGATTGTTGTGCATTGATTTATCGTGACCCCGAAACCGCTCGCCACGCGCATACTCAACGCGCTGAATATCTCGAGGTCTTGCAACAACAAGAACTCGGCGACGCGCTTGCGAATCCTGCTGATATGGCTCATCACTTGTCGCGGCGAGCAAGAGGACTACCTTTCTGGTTTAGTGTCGCGACACACGGCACAGAGGCTTACGAAGAAGCAATGGAAATCACCCTGCAAGTCACGCGTGAAGCAACGCAGTTAATCAAGAATGCTCCGTACCTTGAATTATTGCTTGAGCCTGAACTATCTGTAATCGTGTTTAAGCGAATTGGCTGGACACCCCAGCAATACCAAGCTTGGAGCGACAAGATGCTCAACGAAGGGCGTGCGTTCGTTGTGCCAACGACGCTAAATGGCGAAACTATTTTTCGCTTTTGCATCATTAATCCCCGAACGACGATTGACGAAGTTTTAGATATTATAAATTCGCTAGAGTAGCCTCATGCTCAAATCAGTTAGATCAGTAGTTCAACTTCGCAAATTCGAATTCAATGGCGACAAACGCCGGTTGGCTGCATGTGGTGATCTCAAAGATTTACGCCTTCTCGCCAAACGAAATCTACCCGGTGGTGTGTTTGACTACTTCGATGGAGCAGCAGAAGACGAATGGTCACTTGCCAATAACAGTTCGGCCTATTCAAAATTCGGAATAATCCCGAAAGTTTTGCGTGATGTCTCGCAAATTGACACGGCGACAACGATCATGGGGCAGCCTGTGCCTTTTCCAATTGCTCTCTCACCAACTGGCTTCACACGAATTGCACACCCACAAGGCGAACTCGCCGTTGCTCGCGTTGCAGGGCGAAATTCTTTGCCGTTCACATTGTCAACGCTTGGTACACGAAGCATCGAAGAAGTCGCAGCAGTAGCTACTGGCCCGTTGTGGTACCAACTTTATGTTTGGCGTGACCGCGGTCTTTCTCGCGAACTCGTACAGCGTGCCAAAGCGGCTGGCTACAAATCAATTATGGTCACGGTTGATACGTCTGTCTTTGGTCGGCGCGAACGCGATGTGCGTCGCGGGTTCACACTTCCACCAAAGATTGGTCTTGAAACTTTTATTGACGGAATTCGTCATCCGCGTTGGACATATAAATTCATCACGAACGAGCCGATTACGTTTTCTGCTGTTGCGGGTCGCAGTGATGTCGACGGCTCAAAGGCGATCAATTTGTCCGATTATGTCAATTCACAATTTGACCCAACTTTGAGTTGGAAGGATCTTGAGTGGATTCGTGAAGAATCTGGTCTGCCGATCATGCTTAAGGGTATTCAATGCGTAGAAGACGCTAAGACTGCTGCATCGCTTGGCGTTGATGCGATCGCCCTATCTAATCATGGCGGGCGACAACTTGATGGCGCACCTGCACCGATCGAATTACTACCAAGTGTGATCGATGCAGTCGGCAATTCAATTGAAGTTCTTGTTGACGGTGGCGCCCGCCGTGGCTCAGACGTAGTTAAAGCTTGTGCACTCGGCGCACGAGCAGTGATGTTTGGGCGTCCTTATCTTTATGGTTTGGGTGCAGCGGGAGAACTTGGTGTGCAATGGGCGCTTGATCACATCACGAGCGGCATTTCGCGCACGATGGCTCTGATTGGTGAAACTTCTATTAAGAACTTGTCAAGTGAAATAATTGTCAAGCGATAATTCGCTAAACAAATTTAAAACTTCTACTTCTTTGAAGTAGGTTCTTTCTTAACGACAGTCTTCTTGCGAGCGCCATAGCGCTTGTTGAAGCGCTCAACACGACCAGCAGAGTCAATGATCTTCATTTGACCCGTGTAGAACGGGTGACTCGCATTAGAAATATCTAACTGCACAAGCGGGTAAGTGTTACCGTCCTCCCAGACAACCGTCTTGGTTGGATCAGCCTTCAAAGTTGATCGGGTCAAGAATCGATAGTTCGCCGAAGCGTCTTCGAAAACTACTGGTTGATAGTCGGGGTGGATGTCGGGTTTCATGGTGACAAAGTGTATCGGGGTATTGATGCCCTCTATACTGTTCAAATGCCAAATCGCTGTGATGTCCTCGGAAAGACCCCAAGTAAGGGTCATACAATCTCTCACTCCCATATTCGTACAAAGCGTTGGTGGAGAGTCAATTCTCACAAGCGCCGTTTTTGGTTGCCATCTGAGCGTCGTTGGGTGACACTCACGGTAAGCACAAAAGGTGTTCGAACAATTGATAAGCGTGGGATCGAATCAGTCGTCGCCGAAATGCGTCGCGCCGGAAAGAAAGTTTGAGCAATCGTCATGGCAGCTAAAAGTAAAGACAAACGTCCAATCATCAAACTTCGTAGCACTGCTGACACAGGTTTCACTTACGTCACGCGCAAAAACAAAGTCAACTCTCGCGAGCGTTTAGAACTAAAAAAATACGACCCAGTTGTTCGTAAACACGTGATCTTCAAAGAAGAGCGTTAACAGTTTTTTAAAGCGTTTTCAAGATCGTTTTTAATATCGATCACTGACTCAAGACCAATTGATATTCGCAGAAGAGAATCGTTCAAACCAGTTTTAGTTTTGGCTTCGATGTCAACACTGTTATGCGTGCTCGATGCCGAATGAGATATGAGTGTCTCGGGGCCGCCAAGAGTTACGGCAGGTCGCACGAGCTTTAGTGAGCTCAATAGTTTTGATGCCGCCGGCTTTCCACCAGCGACTTCAAACGAAAGCACCGAACCAAAGTAATGCATCTGTTTAACTGCTAATTCGTGTTGGGGATGAGACTTTAAGCCGGGGTAGTGCACGCCAGTTACATTTCTTTGATTCAATAACCATGAGGCGAGCTCTAGTGCAGTCTCACTTTGCCTCGCGAGCCGCACATCGAGCGTTCGAATACCGCGAAGGCC
>WLFB01000247.1 GCA_009703975.1 Actinomycetota bacterium
AAGCAGCAGAAATCTTGGGGATTCCGCACGACAAAATTACGCAAGGTGGACTATTTCCAATTGCTTACACAATTGGCACCGATTTCAAACCAGCAAAACGTTTGCCGCTCGAAAAAGTTCTCCACTGGGATAAATGGTAAATCGCGCTAATCAAGCGCGCTAATCAAGCGCGCTAATCAAGCGCGTTAATCAACTAGCCGCATTCCACTCGGCGCAATTGATTTACCTGCCGACGGCAAGTCAACAACAAAATTTGTACGGTGCGCAGCGAATACATGGTGCGACAACAAAACGGCGTTACCACCAACATCTCGGGTAACTCGCTCGCAGTGAAGCACAGGCGAACCTGTCGGAATTTCAAGTAACGCAGCGTCTGTTTTTGTCGCCGAGTCTGCGCCGATAGTTTGAGTCGCTCCACCAATAGGAATCTCAAGTAATTCATAAAAAGCAGACTGCTCAACTTCTTTGCGCGACAAATGTTGACCGAGTTCAAACGGACACCAAACCGTTACAACCGCAAATGGTTCACCGTTTGCAGTATTCACTCGCTTTACACGCAGTACTTGATCGCAATTCAGAACTTTTGCAACTTTACGATTTGCTTTTTCAAAATTGAATTCAACTATTCTGCGTTCAGATTGCATCCCGTTCGCCAACATTTGCTCTTCAATCGTTCCGAGTCGCCCAAGACTTTGTGTCACTTGGTCGCTAGCCATAACCCAACCGAAACCTTGGCGCGAGACGACGAGGCCTTCGTCCCGTAAGACTTCTAATGCCCGACGGACTGTGACGCGACTAACTTTGAATTCAACCGACAATTCAGATTCACTAGGTAGAACTCTTCCAGCAGAAAACTCACGAGCCTCGATTCGGGTTCGCAAAGAGTTCGCGATTTCGTGATATTGGATTATTCGAACTTGTACTATACTTGTATACAATACCACGACAATTAGAAACGGATCAAAATGACTTCAAGCGCAGGAACCCCAATTGAACTCGTCACTGCGGTTTATTCAAAGCTTGCCAAAAATGTTGCGCTCGGACGTAAGCGCTTAAATCGCCCACTGACGTTGACTGAAAAAATTCTGATCAACCACTTGTGTAATCCAGCCAAACAAGAACTCGAGCGCTCTCGCAGCTACGCCGACTTCAATCCAGACCGCGTCGCAATGCAAGATGCAACCGCCCAGATGGCGCTTTTGCAATTCATGACAGCTGGTCTTTCGACTACTGCTGTGCCATCAACAGTGCACTGCGATCACTTGATTTTGGCCAAAGCCGGCGCACGCATCGACATGGGTGTTGCGATAGATACAAATAAAGAGGTTTACGATTTTCTCCGATCTGTGTCGGCGAAATATGGCGTTGGCTTTTGGGGTCCAGGCAGCGGAATCATCCACCAAGTTGTGGTTGAGCATTACGCATTCCCAGGCGGAATGATGATCGGTACCGACAGCCACACACCAAACGCAGGCGGTCTTGGCATGATCGCAATCGGCGTTGGCGGTGCTGATGCAGTTGATGTGATGACTGGCTTTCCATTTAACGTCCGATGGCCAAAAGTCATTGGCATAAAACTCACTGGATCTCTTTCTGGGTGGTCGAGTCCTAAAGATGTGATTCTAGAAGTTGCCCGTGTCTTGACAGTCGAAGGTGGCACTGGTGCCGTGATCGAATATTTCGGCGACGGTGCTGACACAATTTCCGCGACTGGCAAAGCGACGATTTGCAATATGGGCGCCGAGATCGGTGCCACTTGTTCTGTCTTTGGATACGACGCTCAAATGTCAGATTATTTACGAGCCACTGACCGCACTGCAATAGCAGCCGCAGCCGACAAAGTTACCGAGCATCTTCGTCCAGACGATGGCGCGCTCTACGACAAGATGATCGAAATAGACCTTTCATCTTTGAAGCCTCTAATTAATGGCCCACATACGCCAGATCTCGCCCACCGCGTCGGCGTTGGTGTTGCCAAGGCTGCCGCAGAAAATAACTGGCCACTTGAGATTTCATCGGCGCTAATCGGCAGTTGCACCAATAGTTCTTACGAAGACATCACTCGCGCTGCATCTGTTGCTCGTTTTGCTGCATCAAAAGGTTTGAAGGCAAAAACAGAATTGCTGATCACTCCTGGTTCAGAACAAATTCGTGCGACTATTGAACGTGACGGATTGCTTGCTGATCTTGAAGCAATCGGCGCAACTGTTCTTGCCAACGCGTGTGGCCCATGCATCGGCCAATGGGATCGCTCTAAAGAAATCACCCAAAAATCAAACACGATTGTTAGTTCGTTTAATCGCAACTTTCCAAAACGCAACGACGGATCAGCAAATACTTTAAGTTTCGTCACCAGCCCTGACACAGTTATCGCGCTCGCGCTCGCGGGGCGTCTTGATTTTGATCCAATCGCCGACACGATTACGGCGCCCGATGGCTCGCAGGTTTCGTTGGCTGCACCGCTCGGTGAAGTCCTACCGAAAAACGGTTACGACGCTGGCGCCGAAACATTTATCGCATCACCAGCAGATGGCTCGGCGATTGAAGTAGTCGTTGATCCAACTAGTGAACGCTTGCAATTACTTGAACCATTTGAGAAATGGGATGGCAACGATTTCATTTACATGCCTGTACTGATGAAGGCCAAAGGAAAGTGCACAACAGATCACATTTCTGCTGCCGGACCTTGGCTGAAATTTCGTGGACACTTAGAAAATATCTCTGGAAATTTGTTTATTGGTGCAATCAATGCATACAACGACAAAGTTGGCGAAGGCATCGACAGAATTGACGATGAAATTCGTTCGTACCCCGAAATTGCTCGCCACTATGGCGACAACAACAAGCAGTGGTGTGCGATCGGTGACCAAAACTATGGTGAAGGTTCGTCACGCGAACATGCAGCGATGGAGCCGCGCTTTCGAGGTGCGTGCGCAATTTTCGCTCGATCATTCGCTCGAATCCACGAGACGAATCTCAAAAAGCAAGGCATTGTTCCACTAACTTTTGTCGACCCGAAAATTTACGATTTAATCGGTGAGTACGACACGATCAGTGTTCGCGAGATGCCACCTGTTCCAGATAAGACAGTTCGTTGCATTATTCACAAGCGCGGTGGCGAGGATATTG
>WLFB01000248.1 GCA_009703975.1 Actinomycetota bacterium
CGTTTCCATCGGCTGACTTGACGGGCTGCAAAACTGCAAGATCATCAGCGACAAGCGAACTCGCTTCAACTAGCGCATTGATGCCAGTGCTCGACAACTCAACACCCGCCCACTGACTAACCAACAGCGCCGCTTCTTGAGCAACAGCCTCGCCACCTGCTTTAAAGCCAACTACTTCATCGCGACGAGTCTCCAAAAGTTTTTTCTTTAATTCAATTGTTAAATTAGTTTCTGCATCGAGTGGCAGCCAGTTCGTAATCTCGACTGGAAACGTGCCGAGGCGGTGACGGAAGTTTTCGCCGGTGACTTGCGGCAAAATCTCGTCAGGTATTGGCATCGCCAAAAACGACGAAGCCTCAGCAGAGGGTGTTTGATCGAATGGTGTAAAAGGATGTCGATGTAGAACGTGGATGCCAGCCACGCGAATTATTGATTCGTCACTTCGGCGTCATGCGTATGCCGCCATCGACGCGAATCGACTCAGCATTCATATAACTGTTTCTAATGCACTCGACAACCATTGACGCGAGTTCATCTGGCGCGCCAAGTCGATGAGGAAACAGCACACCTTTCTCAAGATTTGCTTTGAAGTTCTGGCTTGCCTCACCCTGCCCATAAATAGGTGTGTCGATGAGTCCAGGCGCAACAGTGTTGATGCGCACACCGATTGCAGAAAGATCACGAGCAATTGGCAAAGTCATTCCAACTACGCCGCCTTTCGAAGCTGAGTAAGACGCTTGACCAATTTGTCCGTCGTATGCGGCAACAGAAGCAATGTTGACAATTGCCCCGCGCTCACCATGCTCAAGAGGTTCGGTTGTGCTCATTGCCGTGCCGACGATGCGAATGCAATCGAAAGTGCCGACCAAGTTAATTGCGATAACACGTTTGAATGCGTCAAGATCTGCAGCGGTCTCATATGTGCCGCCCTTGCCGACTGTACGTTGCGCCCAACCGATGCCTGCAGAGTTAACGAGAACACGAACCGGACCCATTGACTTCGCCATCTCAGTTGCATTAATAATGTCTTGTGTGACAGTTACGTCAACTTTGCAAAATGCACCGCCAATTTCTTTTGCCAGTGCATTGCCCTTATCTTCTTGAAGATCGGCAACTACAACTTTTGCGCCGTACGACGCAAGCATTCGCGAAACTGCTGCTCCAATACCTGATGCTCCACCGGTCACTATTGCGCTTACGTCTTTGATGTCCATGGATTAAAACACTACGCAATTTCAGATGTCGCGAGCAACTCGTAAGTTTTTAACTATCTCTACGTGATGCCGCAACCGCGAGTTGATCTACGAGTTCATTCATGGGTTCTCCATTGTGGGCTTTAACCCATTCGAAACTTATGTCGCCACGCTTGTTAACAAGGTCGATTAGAGGCTCCCAAAGATCACGATTCGCTACGGGTTGTCGTTGCGAATTTTTCCATCCTCGACGTTGCCATCCCATCCACCACTTATCTCGAAAACAATGCACGACATATGTACTGTCTGAGCGAATTAATATCGGCTCGTCTATTTCTGAATATGCCAGCAAAGCATTTAGCACTGCAGCGAGTTCCATCCGTTGATTCGTCGAAGGTGACTCGCTGCCGACCGCATTTGGTTCGCCTTTTGGTGCAACAGCCCACGCCCAGCCACCTGGGCCAGGGTTGCCAGAACATGCTCCATCTGTATAAATAATTATTGACACCACTTAATACTTGCGCAAACACGAGTTAAATACCGACATACATGTGTGGGATATCGAACAGACCTGCGAGACTAGACAAGTGCTGTTTGACGGATCAATGCATCAACTGCCCGACACTGACCCTGGCGAAACCGAAGAGTGGTTAGATTCTCTTGACGCTGTCGTTGAAGTGCAAGGCAAAAATCGTGCAAGGTATTTGCTCTCTCGACTTTTAGAACGTGCTCGTGCAAGTCAGGTAAGTTTTCCAGCGACAGTCTCAACACCCTATGTAAATAGCATCTCGGCAGAATACGAACCTTGGTTTCCTGGTGATGAACATTTAGAACGAAGAATACGTGCGTACATTCGTTGGAACGCAGCCGTGATGGTGGTTCGTGCAAATACAAAGGCCGACGGAATCGGCGGTCACCTTTCAACTTTTGCATCGTCGGCAAGTCTTTACGAAATCGGCTTCAATCATTTCTTTAAAGGCAAGGACAGTGGATCACCTGGTGACCACGTTTACTTTCAAGGCCATGCCGCACCCGGTGTTTATGCACGTGCGTTTCTAGAGCGTCGATTAAATGAAGACGATTTGGATTCTTTCAGGCGCGAAATCGGCCGAGGTGGACGCGGGCTATCGAGTTATCCGCACCCGCGATTAATGCCCGAGTTCTGGGAGTTTCCTACAGTTTCAATGGGACTTGGACCTTTGACTGCTCTCTACCAAGCGCGATTCAATCGATATTTGCTGAATCGAAAAATTGACGACACGTCGGCAAGCCGAGTTTGGGCATTTTTAGGTGATGGTGAATGTGATGAGCCCGAAACCCTTGGCTCGATTTCGCTGGCGGCAAGAGAGCATCTCGACAATTTAGTGTTCGTTGTGAACTGCAACTTGCAGCGACTTGACGGCCCCGTGCGCGGCAACGGCAAAATCATTCAAGAACTTGAAGCAACGTTTCGCGGTGCGGGTTGGAACGTAATCAAAGTGATTTGGGGCTCGAAGTGGGACGATCTGCTTGCGCGCGATACTTCAGGCGCATTACTCAACAAAATGAACACAACTGTTGACGGTGAGTTTCAAAGATACACAATCGAAGACGGCAACTACATTCGCGAAAACTTCTTTGGTCCTGACCCGCGACTGCGCGAGATGGTCAGTCATTTAACTGATGACGACCTGCGATTGTTGCCACGCGGCGGTCATGACTATCGAAAACTTTATGCCGCTTATCGCGCCGCAATTGAAAACACGGGCTCTGGTCGACCAACAGTAATTTTGTGCAAAACAGTTAAAGGCTGGACACTCGGTGATGAGATCGAAGGTCGCAACGCAACACATCAAATTAAAAAAATGACTGATGCTCAGTTAAAAACACTTCGTGATCGTTTGCATTTGAACGAAGAAATTTCAGATGCC
>WLFB01000249.1 GCA_009703975.1 Actinomycetota bacterium
ATTGAGATCAAGACGGCTTTAGCGAAAATTCAAGCACAGAATGTGGCCCTTGCAACAAATACTTTTAAACCATTGCTACGCAAGATGAACAAATATATTGCACCCGTTTACGACTATTGCTTGGTCACGGAGCCGTTAACAACGCAACAGCTTGAAAGTATTGGTTGGCGCAATCGTCAAGGTCTCGCAGATTGCTCGAATCAGTTTCACTACTTTAGGTTGACTGCCGATAATCGAATTTTGTGGGGCGGATACGACGCGATTTATTATTTCGGCGGCCAGATGGATAAAGAACTTGAATCTCGACCAGAAAGTTGGGCGATGTTGTCAAGCCAGTTTTTTACAACATTTCCTCAACTTGAGGGCGTCAAGTTTTCGCACATGTGGGGTGCGCCGATTGATACTTGTTCGCGCTACAGCGTATTTTGGGGTACGCACTATAAAAATCGTGTCGCATACGCAATTGGCTACACAGGTCTAGGGGTCGCAGCATCACGATTTGGTGGCGAAGTAATGCTTGATCTGCTCGCAGGTAGTTCGACTCGAGCCACCAAAACAGAATTCGTGCAAACCAAACCGAGGGCGTTTCCGCCAGAGCCTTTTCGTTTTATCGGCATACAAGCCACGCGATGGTCGCTTGACTACGAAGACCGTACTGGTAGACGTAATCTGTGGCTTCGTTTGCTAGACCGTCTTGGGTTGGGTTTCGACTCGTAGATGATGATCACCTGATTATCCTGATGAGATGAGGATGATATGAGTTTGCAGAACGTTGCCAACGTGCGCAGTGCATTAGATGAAAACAATTACCTTGCGAGCGATGGTTTAGCAACAGCAGTTTTTTTGGCGATCTCCCTCAATCGGCCATTACTGCTTGAAGGTGAAGCTGGTGTCGGCAAAACCGAATTAGCAAAGGTTTTGGCCACTATTCGCAATAGCGAACTAATTCGTTTGCAATGTTACGAAGGTATTGACGCTGCACAAGCAATGTACGACTGGGATTACTCACGACAGTTGTTACATCTTCGAACCCTCGAGGCAACCGGAGAAGCTTCTTCGCTCGGTGCCGACAAACTTGAGGGACAGTTGTATAGCGAAAAGTTTTTGATCCGACGCGCACTGTTGCGAGCGATTGATCAGCACGAAGGAACTTCTCCGGTTTTATTGATCGATGAAATTGATCGGGCCGATGATGAATTTGAAGCTTATTTATTGGAGGTTCTTTCTGATTTTCAAATTACGATCCCTGAACTTGGCACCTACAAAGCAACTACTCCACCGTTAGTTGTGCTGACTTCAAATCGCACTCGAGATGTGCATGACGCATTAAAACGGCGCTGCTTGTATCACTGGGTTGAGCACCCTGACTTTGAGCGTGAAGTTGAGATTGTTCGTCGACGGGTGCCACAAGTAAATGAATCGCTTGCGCGCCAAGTTAGCGCTGCTGTTGAGGCCCTTCGCAAAATGCAGTTGTACAAGCCACCTGGTGTCGCCGAAACAATTGACTGGGCTACCGCACTTGGTCGACTAGGCGTACGCGAACTTGATGAGTCAGTCGTACAAGCAACTCTCGGCACCGTGCTTAAATATCGTGAAGATCACGAACGAGTTCGTCACAGCGGTGTTGCTGGTCTCGTTAAACAAGCCTTTGAGCGAGGGCTGTACAACGACTAATGCTTAAGACTGAATCACCAGCCCACAAAATGGCGGTGGCGTTCGCTCGCGTCTTGCGCGGTGTCGGTTTAGATGCACCGCTAGATTCTGTGATTGTTTTTGTTAGCGCATTAGAACATCTGGGGCTTGAAAACCGCAACGATGTTTACTGGGCAGCGCATTCAACTTTGGTACGCAGACATGAAGACACACCAATATTTGATCGCGCTTTTGCTGTTTTTTGGGATCAAAGTATTGCAATCAATAGATCCGAGGACGAACCAGAGACTATCTCGATGACATTATTAGTAGACGACGAAAACGAGCAAGATCAAAATAATGAAACTGCCGAGCCGATTGATGATGAAAATACGATCACGCTTCGCTTTTCAAGTATTGAAACTTTGCGAGAAAAAGATTTTGCAGAATACAACGACGCCGAACTTCGCGAAGCTGAACAATTCATGACTCGTCTTCGTTTGGCAGGACCACCAAAAAAATCTCTAAGACTCAAAAAATCAAATCACCATGGCGCACGTCATGATATTCGCCGCACAATGCGCGCTTCGTTACAACACGATGGCGAGCCGATTGAAAGATATTGGCGAGAGCCGAGTACTCGATTACGAAGACTTGTTGTACTTCTGGATATTTCAGGATCAATGGAGCCGTATGCAAGGGCATTACTTCGATTCATGCACGCCGCAGTTGTAGGTCGTCAACGTGTAGAAGCATTTACATTTGGCACACGATTGACACGAATTACGAAAGAACTGACGAGCCGTGACCCCGACCGCGCACTCGCCCAAACTTCAACGCAAGTTTCTGATTGGAGTGGTGGCACACGACTTGGCGAGTGTTTAAGAACTTTCAATGACCATTGGGGCATCGGTGGGATGGCTCGTGGGTCTATATTCGTGGTGCTCTCAGATGGATGGGATCGCGGTGACCCAGAAGTTTTAGCCGAACAGATGCAACGACTAAATCGAGTAGCGTTTCGCATGATCTGGGTGAATCCATTAAAAGTGAGCCCTGGCTATGCACCATTAGCCAGAGGCATGGCGGCTGCATTACCGTTCATAGATGACTTCGTTGAGGGGCACTCGCTTGATGCTCTGCAACGTTTGACTGAAGTAATTTCTCGAAATTCAAACGAACGACAAAGGATGATGGCAAATGCGTGAGATTCTCAGCGACATCGACCACTGGCGTTCACAAAATAAGCGCGTTGCTATTGCTCGAGTCGTCGACATTGAAGGCTCTGGGCCACGAGACCCTGGTGCGGCGATGGCCGTTAACCAAGATGGCGAAGTTTCTGGTTCTGTTTCTGGCGGTTGCGTTGAAAGTGCTGTTGATGCAGAAGCACTCGAGATTTTAAGAAATAACAGCCCTGGCCAACTTGTTAAATTCGGTTACTCAGATGATGAAGCATTCGC
>WLFB01000025.1 GCA_009703975.1 Actinomycetota bacterium
CATGTCGGCATCTGAAGCGCTCAATGCTCTAGCCGAGGCGCGCCACGAGGGACTAAATGTGTTTGGTGAGACTTGTCCGCAATACCTATATATGACGCTTGAAGATCATTTGGCTCGACCAGGTTTCGAAGGCGCAAAGTTTGTGTGCTCGCCACCAATTCGTAGCAAGCACGACAAGCATGATCACCACGGTGATCTATGGAAGGGATTGCGAATGAACGAACTGGCAATCGTTTCAACGGATCATTGCCCGTTTTGTTACAAGGATCAAAAAGAGCTTGGTATCGGCAATTTCTCAAAGATTCCAAATGGCATGGGTGGAGTAGAACACCGCATGGAGCTTATTTACCAGGGCGTCGTGCAGGGTGAACTTTCACTTGAACGTTGGGTCGAAACTTGCAGCACCACACCGGCTCGAATGTTCGGCATGTATCCGCAAAAAGGTGTCATTGCACCAGGTTCAGATGCTGACATTTTGGTCTGGGATCCGAATAAGAAGACAAAAATCGGCATTAACGACAAGCACCACATGAACATGGACCACTCTTCGTGGGAAGGCACTGTGATTGATGGCAAAGTTGACACGGTTTTATCACGTGGCATGGTTGTGATTGAAAATGATAAATACACTGGTCGCAAAGGTCACGGCAAATTTATTAAGCGTGGTCTGTGTCAGTACCTCAATTAGTGGAAGATCGCATTAAATAATCCATAAAATTATTAAGTAATCATCGTAAAACAAACAGGAGAAATCATGAATCGCATTAGTCATTGGGTTAATAACAAAGTTGTCGCGGGCACATCTGGCAAGAGTGGCAAAGTATTTAATCCAGCAACTGGCAAACAAGAGTCAGAGGTTGACTTGGCCAGTATCGCCGATGTTGACGCAGCAGTTGCTTCAGCAAAAGCAGCGTTTCCTGCTTGGCGCGCTACGAACTTATCTCGTCGTGCAGAAATCATGTTTCGGATGCGCGAACTTGTCGATGCAAACCGCAAAGAAATCGCGTCGTTGTTGACACAAGAGCATGGCAAAGTTCCAAGTGATGCACTTGGTGAAGTCGCACGTGGTCTTGAAAATATTGAATTCGCATGCGGTGTACCTGCAATGCTCAAGGGCGGCTATTCAGAGCAAGCTTCGACAGGCGTAGATGTTTATTCAATTCGTCAGCCGCTTGGTGTAGTCGCAGGTATCACGCCATTTAATTTTCCAGCAATGGTGCCGATGTGGATGTTTGCCAATGCCATCATGTGCGGCAACACATTTATTTTGAAGCCAAGCGAAAAAGATCCATCAGCATCAATGTTCATCGCTGATTTATTGCGTCAAGCAGGTCTTCCTGATGGCGTTTACAACGTTGTACACGGTGACAAAGTTGCAGTTGATCGTTTGCTGGATCATCCAGATATTGCTGCGGTGAGTTTCGTCGGTTCAACACCGATTGCAAAATATGTTTACGAAACCGGAACAAAAAATGGCAAGCGCGTGCAAGCTCTTGGCGGCGCAAAGAATCACATGCTGGTCCTACCAGATGCCGATCTTGACATGGCGGCCGATGCAGCAATCAGTGCAGCTTACGGTTCAGCCGGCGAGCGATGCATGGCAGTTTCAGTTGTGCTCGCAGTAGACACAGTTGCCGACGCACTAGTTGAAAAAATTAAAACTCGAGTACCAAATATTAAAGTTGGTGCCGGCACAGACCCAGCCAGTGAGATGGGTCCATTGATTAGTCGCGAACATCGTGACAAGGTCGCTGGTTATGTAACTGGTGCCGCAAAAGAAGGCGCAAAAGTCGTGATCGACGGCACCGATAAAGCCAAAGACGAAGGATTCTTCTTGAATCCAAGCTTGATCGACCATGTCAAACCAGGCATGAAGTGTTACGACGAAGAAATTTTCGGACCAGTACTTACGGTCATGCGCGTCAAGAGTTACGACGAGGGTCTGAAGGCAATCAACGACAATCAATTCGGAAACGGCACTGCAATTTTCACACGAGATGGTGGAGTCGCAAGACAGTTTCAATATGAAGTCAATGTCGGAATGGTCGGCATCAACGTGCCGATTCCAGTTCCAGTTTCGTACTATTCATTTGGCGGTTGGAAGGCAAGTTTGTTTGGCGACCAACACATGTATGGCCCAGAAGGCATCAACTTCTATACGCGCGGAAAAGTCGTAACTTCACGATGGCCAGACCCGCGAACATCGCAAGTTGACCTCGGCTTCCCGCACAGTCGGTAATCAAAATGGATATCGGCATTGTTCTGCAGACAACGCCACCTGCAAGTCAGGTGATCGACCTCGCAGTACAAGCTGACGCCCAAGGTTTCTCGCACGTCTGGACATTCGATAGTCACATTTTGTGGGAAGAACCTTTCGTTATATATAGCCAGATTTTGGCAAAGACAAACAATGTCATTGTCGGGCCAATGGTTACAAACCCTGCAACTCGCGACTGGACAGTAACCGCAAGTTTGTTTGCAACATTAAACGAAATGTACGGCAATCGAACGGTGTGCGGTATTGGTCGAGGCGATTCGGCTGTTCGAGTCACAAATGGCAAACCAACGACGCTTGCAACACTTCGAGAAAGTATTGACGTGATTCGCGAGCTTTCAAACGGTCGCGAAATTGCTTACAACGGTTCGAAAATAAAATTTGAGTGGGCGTCAAAAAGCAGGTGCGAAGTTTGGGTGGCTGCGTACGGTCCCAAAGCGTTGCAATTAACTGGCGAAGTTGGCGATGGCTTTATATTGCAACTCGCAGATATTGATATAGCGGCGTGGACAATTGAGGCCGTTCGTAAAGCTGCTCGCGACGCAGGTCGTGATCCGAAAAGTGTAAAAATCTGCGTTGCTGCACCGGCATATGTTGGTAGCAATTTGTCGCATATGCGCGAACAGTGCCGATGGTTCGGTGGAATGGTCGGCAATCACGTTGCAGATATTGTGGCTCGCTATGGCGATTCAAGTTCTGTGCCAGCAGCACTCACCGACTACATAAAAGGTCGTGAAGGCTACGATTATAAACAGCACGGTCAAGCCGGAAACACGCACACAACATTTGTGCCCGACGCGATTGTTGATCGGTTTTGTATTCTCGGTGAGGTCGATGAGCATCTCAAGCGACTTAAGGAACTGCGCGATTTGGGTGTCGATCAGTTTTCGGTTTATTTGCAACACGACGGCAAACAAGAAACGTTAGATGCTTACGGCAAACATATTTTGCCAGAATTCGCAGCTCGAACGCAGGCCAAGAAATAATGAAGTTTGTGCGTCGCATCGCGTATCGCACATCTATGTTTTTGTTGACGTTGGTTTTACTCGTTGGTATTTGGGAACTTTACAAAGCAACTGGCCCACAAGACGGCGGCATAATATTTGGCGCTCGAGTGTTGCCTCGTGCAAATGACACGGCAATGCCCCACGTTTCGACGATGTTTAGTCGCTATGGTCGGCCAGAGGTGCGGGGTTCAGATAAAGAAATATGGCAAGTGGTTCTCTCCGGTGCGTGGTTTTCGCTGAGATTATCGCTGGTTGGTTTTTTTCTAGGTACAACAATTGGCGTCGGTCTGGCAGTGCTGATGGCTCGATTCAATACTGTTCGACGCGGGCTATTGCCATATCTTGTAATGTCACAAACGGTTCCATTGATCGCTCTTGCGCCTTTGGTTGTGAGTTGGGGAGGAAAACTCGAGATCGGTTCTTTTGTCTGGCCGCGTTGGTTGTCGGCTTCAATTCTCGGCACGTTTCTTGCATTCTTCCCGGTCGCAGTTGGCACACTGCGCGGATTAACAAGTTCGCCTGCAGCTGCTGTTGAACTAATGAGCAGTTATGCAGCCTCATGGAGACAGACACTTTTCAAATTGCGCTTTCCTGCAGCGGTGCCGTTCATGGTTCCCGCTCTAAAACTCGGTGCATCTGGTGCGGTAGTTGGTGTCGTTGTTGCCGAAATCAGTACCGGCCTAAAGGGTGGAATCGGGCGATTGATTATCGAATATGCGCGCGAAGCAACTGGCGACCCTGCGAAAGTTTTTACGGCAGTATTCGGCGCAGCAGCACTCGGGCTAACAATGTCTGGATTAGTCGTATTTTTTGATTTGTTTTTAATGCGTAACCGACCAAGGGAGACGAGTACATGAGTGCTGTCGCAAACACCAGTGCAGTTGAAGTTATTGGTGCCAGCAAGATATTTAATGAGGGCACAGCTAATCAAGTAGACGCACTTCTTGATGTAAATTTGACGATTGCGCCCGGTGAGTTTGTTTCACTTATTGGCCCATCTGGTTGTGGCAAATCAACATTGTTGCGTCTGATCGCCAACTTACTTGAACCGACGCAAGGTGAGATAAGTGTTAACGGCAAAACTTCTGCGCAGGCTCGACTTGATCAAGATTATGGAATGGCTTTTCAACAGGCTGGGTTATTTGATTGGCGTACTGTTAGTAAAAATATAGAACTGCCACTTGAGTTAAAAGGGTGGGATAAAAAGAAGCGTGCCGTGCGCGCCGCAGAAATGTTAGAACTTGTGAAACTGCAAGATTTTGGCAATATGTTTCCTTGGCAACTTTCAGGAGGTATGCAACAGCGCGTTGCCATTGCTCGTGCGCTTGCCGCTCATCCGCCGCTATTGCTGATGGATGAGCCTTTTGGTGCACTTGATGAAATGACCCGCGAATATATGCAGGGCGAATTGCTGAGAATTTGTGAAGAGACTTCGACGACCGTTGTATTTGTAACGCACTCAATCCCTGAGGCTGTGTATCTTTCAAACAGAGTCGTTGTAATGTCACCACGACCTGGTCGAATACTTGAGATAATCCCCGTAAATCTGGGTTCAAAGCGAAGCGAGTTGACCCGAGCGGCTGATGGTTTTTTTAGAAGTATTACTTCTGTACGTGAAGCTCTTCGCGGTACGCACGCAGACCATGTCGCAAGCACCGCAATTCGTGGCGTTGAAGATCGCTGAGAAAAAATTCAAAAATGAAAACTCTCGAACGGTTTAAAAAAATTGCAACACCATTTGTATTTGGAGTTGTATTTTTGGGTCTTTGGGAGGGCTCCGTTAATGGTTTTGATTTGAAGCCATATTTTTTGGCGGCCCCATCAAAAATCATGGAGCAATTTTTAAATAATACGACTCGAATTTGGGAAGCTACCGCAGTCTCTGGCAGTAATGCGTTAATTGGTTTATGTCTTGGCACAATTTTTGGTATTGCGATGAGTTTTATTCTCAGCAGATTTCGTTTTCTGAATGAACTTGTTACACCATTAGCGATTTCGCTTAACGCGATACCGATTTTCGTCCTCGTAGCCGTATTGAACAACATGTATTCGATTACAAGTGAGGTACCGCGTAGGTTTATGGTCACCTTGGTTGTTTACTTCATCATCCTCGTGAATGTGGCTCGAGGTTTAACACAAGTAAGTTCAATTCAAGTTGAGTTGATGCGCAGTTACGCTGCCAGCGAATTTGCAATTTTGCGCAAAGTTCGAGTGCCCAACGCGATTCCATACTTGTTTACGGCTCTAAAAGTGGCTGCTCCGGCATCAGTAATCACCGCATTTGTAAGTGAATACTTTGGTGGTCTACAAAACGGTCTAGGTAGTCGGATTACAAGCAATATTGCGAATTCTAAGAACGCCGCAGCATGGGCATACGTTTTGGGCGCGTGCCTACTTGGGCTAGCGTTCTACACAGTCTCCATTATTTTGGAGGGTTTGACTCGAAAGGGTCAAAGTAAATAACAACAATTGCGGGGTAAAACCCGGGGGAGAAATAAATGAAAAAACGATCATTAAAGATGGCCTTAGCCGGCGTCGCCGTGATGTCGTTGATTGCTGGCGCCTGTGGCGGTAGCGATGACGCAGCAACCGAAGAAGCAGTAACCGAAGAGACAGCAGCAGCCGCTGCAGAGTGTGTGACTCCAACACCAGTGAAGTTGCAACTTCAGTGGTTTACTCAGGCACAGTTTGCTGGATATTATGCAGCACAAGATCAGGGTTTTTACACAGAGCAATGTCTTGATGTAACAATTTTGGAAGGCGCTGTAGACATTTCACCACAAACAGTTCTCGCCAACGGCGAAGCTGATTTCGCAATTTCTTGGGTTTCAAAAGCCTTAGCAAGTCGTGAAGGTGGAGCAGACATTGTCAACATCGCTCAAGTTTTCCAACGTTCAGGCACATTGCAGGTTTCGTTCAAAGACAAGAACATTGTTACTTCAGCAGACTTCAAAGGCAAGAACATCGGCAACTGGGGATACGGCAACGAATTTGAAATCTTCGCCGCACTCACCAAGGCCGGTCTTGATCCTGCAAAAGATGTAACACTTGTGCAGCAACAATTTGACATGGCTGGCTTGCTCTCTGGTGACATTGATGCAGCAGAAGCAATGACTTACAACGAGTACGCACAAGTTCTCGAAGCAGTCAATCCAAAAACCAGTGCGCTCTACACAGCCGAAGACTTCAACGTCGTTTCATACGAGGCTGAAGGCGTTGGAATGTTGCAAGACGCAATTTGGGCAGACGGCAAGCGTCTCTCAGATGCTGCATACGTTGACACAGCGACAAAGTTTGTTGCTGCTTCACTTCAAGGCTGGGCGTTCTGCCGCGACAACACATCGGCTTGCCGTGACATTGTCGTTTCAAAAGGATCAAAGCTTGGTGCAAGTCACCAGTTGTGGCAAATGAACGAAGTTAACAAGTTGATCTGGCCTGCCGCAGGCGGCGCCGGAATGATCGACGCAGCAGCATGGGATCGCACAGTGACTCTTTCGCAATCAGCAAAGAATCTCGAAGGCGGAACCGTGTTGACCAAGGCTCCAGATGCGGGTTCATATACCAATGACATCGTCACTGCAGCTCTTGCATTGCTTAACGCTAAAGGTGTTGACACAACAGGTTCGGCATACATGCCAGAGACTGTTGTACTCACCGAAGGTGGAAACTGAGTTAGTTAAGTTAATCAGTTCGCTAGTTAATTTGTTAGTCAAAATTGGCGGGTCGCTTCGGCGGCCCGCCTTTTTTATTTCTGTTTTTTGCTGAGATTTAGTTTCAACAAAGAAATATTTATATCTAGATTTTTAAAAATCTAGATATACGGACAGTGTCGACAGTTGTTCGTACAGCAGTAACCGCGCGCTTTGAGCGTTGCCGCAGTGATTACGAAAAGTGAGCTAATAGGGTCGGTGTATCCATCAGAACCACGAGCCATGGCTACTTCGTGAGCAGAGATTATTTTCTCGTAGCCATGTGCGTCTGGCGAAAGTCGAGACTCGTTGGGTTCATTCAGCGGGCGACCTGCAAGTTTGGTAATTCTGTTTTCGTTAGCCATGCTGTGGATAGTTACTTTAAATGTCGTGAAAAATTTTTGCGAGTTGCTCGACACCATCTGCGATTGATGGTGCAGGGCGAGCGAAAAATCGATCAGCGTTGACGCAAGCCGTGCGCCATGACGGGTCAAACTCATGTGCGAGTGCGGATGCTTCTTTTGCCGCGCGAACTTCATCAAACCCGCAAGGCGCGAATACGACAATGTCTGGTCGTGCTTCACGAACTGCCTGCCAAGTTGTGGCTAGAGACGGCACACCTGGTTTGCCAAGAACTTCGATGCCACCGGCTGCTTCAACCATTTCGGGTATCCAGTGCCCGCTAGCAAATGGAGGGTCAAGCCACTCGGCGATAAAAACTCGTGGACGAGTTTTGCCGGTAACCGACTTGCGCACAATTTCAACACGACTGAGCATTCGCTCAGCAACTTGCTGACCACGTGACGTAACACCGAGAGCCGTAGCGAGTGTGATTACCGGCTCAGCAACTTCGCTGATGGTGTGTGGATCAAGTGAAATTACCCGTGCACCAACATCGCAAACATCTTCGCTTGACACGGCACAGACACGACAAAGATCTTGTGTAACAATTACATCTGGAGCTAACTCGCGCAACAAATTTTCGTCAATCGTATAAAGTTGTTCACCATTATTTACGGCCGCCCGCACTTGAGCATCAATCGCTGGCCCCGACAAAGCAAGCGAATCAACTCGGCTGAGCGAAACTATTGGCAGATTCGCTGCAGACAATGGCCAGTTGCATTCGCATGAGCGACCAACCAGTTGATCAATTAGTCCCAAATCGCCAATCATTTCGGTAGCACTTGGCAATAACGAGACAATACGCAAAGAGGTTCTGCTTTCTTTACAAACTTTTAGTTCGTGTTAATTTTTGCAGTGCTTGTCGGCGAGATCAAGAACCTCGTCAATAATCTCAAGACCAGTCTTAATATCTTCAACGGGCGTATTGCACGGTGGCACAACATGCATGCGATTGAAGTGTGTGAACGGCCAAAGATTGCGCTCTTTGCACGCCGCAGCAAGATCCATCATTGGCTTGGCATCTGCACCGGCTGCGTTAAACGGCACCAGTGGCTCACGAGTCTCGCGATTTTTGACGAGTTCAATTGCCCAGAACACGCCAAGTCCACGCACGTCGCCCACGCTTGGATGTTTCGCCTTAATTTTTTCAAGCGCTGGCCCGATGATGTCGGTGCCCAACATTCGCGCGTGCTCAACGATTTTTTCTTCTTTGAAAATATTGATCGATGCAACCGCAGCAGCACAAGAAAGTGGATGTCCGCTGTAGGTGAGACCACCTGGGAAAGCTCGGTCTTTAAAAGTATCCGCAATTTTTTGGCTAATAACGACACCACCGAGCGGAAGATAACCAGAGTTGACTCCTTTTGCGAAGCAAATTAGATCTGGCGTTACATTCCATTTATTCACTGCGAACCATTCGCCACAACGACCAAAACCTGCCATCACTTCGTCACACATCATCACAATGCCGTGCTTTGTGCATAGATCCCGCACGCCCTGCAAATATCCATCAGGCGGAACCAAGATTCCGTTTGTTCCGACGACGGTTTCAAGTGCGATCATTGCGACAGTTTGCGGGCCTTCAACCATCAACACATTCTCAAGGTGTTCAAGTGCGCGTTCGCATTCTTGTTTGTCACTCGTTGAGTGAAATGCTGAGCGATATGGGTAAGGTCCCCAAAACTTTACAGCGCCCGATGCTCCGGTTTCGTTTGACCATCTGCGTGGATCACCAGTTAACGCAATTGCACCCGCTGTTGAGCCGTGATACGAGCGGTAAGTCGTAAGAATCTTGTGACGACCAGTGTGAAGTTTTGCCATGCGTGTTGCGTACTCTGCGGCTTCAGCACCACCATTGGTGAAAAAAACCATGTTCAAATTACCAGGCGCAAGTTCGGCGATCAATCGAGCGGCTTCGCTTCGTGAAGCATTTGCAAATGGTGGGGCAACTGTGCAGAGTTTTCCGGCTTGTTCTTGTATTGCTGCAACTAATTTTGGATGCTGATGGCCGATATTTAAATTAACTAATTGACTTGAGAAGTCGAGATACTTTTTGCCGGTTGAATCCCAGAAATATGAACCCTCGCCACCTGTAATTTCGGTTGGGTTGAGAGTTCCTTGTGCTGACCACGAATGAAACACGTGAGCACGATCGTCTAAATAGGCCTGAGTCTTGGTTGCTTCAATTGTCATCTCCTCAGCCTAATTCGTGAAGTTGTACAAAAAGTTAATTGAAATTCAAAAAAGCCACACTCCCGAAACATTTCATGGACTTTTTTGAAACATTGAACTTCTAGATTGTGGCCAGTCACAGCGTCGTGAACTAGTTAGCAAATTTTTGGCTGACTAGCCCATCAGTAAAAACCAGATCTAAAACAGATCAAAATGACGAAAAGAGGAATAATGAATTCGGACGTAACAGTTCTAGGAGCACAAATTTCGCTGCTTTGGATCGTGATTGGTGCCGCGCTAGTCGTGTTCATGCAAGCAGGTTTCGCATTAGTTGAAACCGGACTGTGTCGGGCGAAACATGCTGCCCATGTTGCCAGCACAAACTTCGCCGTGTTTGGCTTAGGTTTCGTAGGTTTTTTTCTAATTGGTTTCCCACTCGCATTTGGCGGCTTCAGCTACTCAGCCTTTGGGCTCGACGCACCAGTCGGCGAAGCGCTTATTGGCTCGGGAAACTGGGTGTTTGCTTGGGGTGGCGGCTGGGCGCTCTCAGGTGGCAACATCACACCAGCGCTACTCGGATTCTTTTTATATATGGCTGCGTTTATGGATACGACGGCGACGATTCCAACCGGATCAATGGCTGAGCGTTGGAAGTGGGGAAGTTTTGTTATCTGGGGATTATTCTGTGGCGGAATTTATTATCCGATAATCGCTGCATGGACTTGGGGCGGTGGCTGGTTAGCAAAAACTTGGGCGACGATGTCGCTTGGTGCCGGCTACGTCGACTTCGCAGGTTCTGGAGTTGTGCATATGGTCGGTGGAGTTGCGGCACTTACAGGCGCAGTGGTTCTTGGCCCGCGAATCGGAAAGTACGACAAAAAAGGAAATGCGATCACGATCGCGGGTCACGATATCCCGATGGCGATGCTTGGAACTTTTATTTTGCTATTTGGTTGGTTC
>WLFB01000250.1 GCA_009703975.1 Actinomycetota bacterium
GCGACGAGATATCGATATACGACTATTTAAGTCAACAATCAATTTAGCCTCGTTTTATTGGCTAATTACGCGTCAAAGACCTTGCTGTGTCATCGAGTGCGTCAAGCACTTTGGCAAGTTGATCATCAGCCAATGGCAAACTTAGATTCATCATTCCGCGCGCGGCAATGTAAACACCGCGTTCGAGTAACCCGAAAAAAACTAGTTCTTGCAATTTGTCATCTCGTTTTGCCACGTCTAGTGGTGATTCAGGTGCGTGCGCGAGTGCATGCAAAGACATCATCGATCCAAATCCGCTCACTGAAAGTGGCAGGTCATGTTTTGATAACACGGCTGCAACTGATTTACGAAAATCGTCGCCTCGTGCCATGTGATCGATTGCGACATCTGCTGTGAATACTTCACCAAGAACGACACAACCTGCAGTCATAGACGAGATGTTGTTATTGAAAGTGCCAGCATGCGAAATTGTTCGATCACGATTGGCTTCAGGGCTTGTGTCAAATTGATCTAACAAGTCTGCTCGCCCACCGAATGCACCGAACGAGAAACCCCCGCCAATATATTTGCCGAAAGTTGTGATGTCGGCTTTGACGCCAAGCAAATCAAACATCCCATGAGCACCGTGTCGCGAAGTCATTACCTCATCAGCGATCACAACAGCACCAACTTTTTTTGCTGCATTGAAAACACTTTTTGCAAACTCGGCAGATGTTGGCACACAACCACCAGAACCGAGCATTGGCTCAATAACTACCGCTGCGAGCGACTCGGCGTTTTCGGTAATTAGTTTTATCGTTTCAGTTTCATCGTTATATGGAGCAACAACGAACTCATAAGGCGCGTTCCACGGGGCGGCACCGCTGGCAAAATAAAGAATTCCGCCGTGATAACCACCATGAAAAACCATGATCCGCTTACGACCTGTTGCTTGCATCGCTGTGGTGATCGCCATCAGATTTGCTTCTGTGCCTGAGTTTGTAAACCGCACACGATCAAGCGCGAAACGCTCACACATTAGTTTTGCTAAGCGAGATTCGGCAGGGTGAATGCCACCGACACTGGCGTTGGTTTTCAAAACTGCAGTCACAGCGTCAATTACTCGATGTTCACTGTGACCGAGTAGCCCGGCGGTGTAATCGCCAAGCATGTCTATATATGTGTGTCCGTCGAGATCTGTCAGAGTCGAACCTTCGCCAGAAGCAAAAACTAACGGAAACGGCGCGTGCGTTAAAACAGTTCGGGTATGGCCACCAGGTAAATATTGTCGAGCCTCTGAAAAATACTTACGACTCTCTGGGTTTCTGTCAGCAAAGTCACTTCGTGCCTTGGCGAGATCATCAGCCGCCATACACCGATGCTAGTTATTAAGGCTTCTTCTCGGCAAGGCGTGACTCCCGAATAAGGGCTATCCGGAAACTATGACTGCGCGCACACTGACAACTCCTGCCCTTAATCCCTTGATTCTTTGGTATTCATCAGACTGCCAAAATTTATTAACAGCATCAACACTTTCAAATTCGATGACATGCCACCTCGCTGCCGGCAGAACACCTTCAAGGCTTTGAGCATTTCCACCACGAATCAAATATTTGCCATTATGTTCTTTTATTAAATCTGGAACGAGCGATCTATAAATTTCATAATCTTTAATTTGCTCAATTGTTGGATTTTCAATCTGTGATACTTCAAAAATCGCTAGTGCTGTCATTTCTCTCCAATCATTTATAGCAATTCGAGTCTTCGCATAATTTCCCATGCTCCCACTACATCTTCGAGCGCTATTCCTTGAGACTCAAATAATTTCAAGCCATTTGATGGAATCACGAGATCGTTTTTACAAACCAATTCTTCGATACTCACTAAATTAGCAAAGTCAAAGAATCCTTCTGCTGCGGCCTGGATCAAGTCTCCCGCTTCTATCAACGAACCTTCCACTGAATCCGTGACAACAAGTGATGCCCGCTGAATTGTCTTCGCATCAAGTTCACGGCGCAAAGCAGTAGTTGATCCGACTCCACACACAAGTGCACCCTCCTTTAAGGTTTCTCCATCAAATAAGGGTTCGTATGTGCCAGTCACTGTGACTATGACATCGGCATCTTCAACAGCGCTGGAGAAATCACTCGCAACGGCATTGATACTATTTTCAAGGCACCAGTCAACTACTTCTCTGACCTTTTGCATATTCCGACCAGCGACCCTGAGAACTTCAAGTTTCATCTCCTGGTTCATGGCTTTGATCTGCCAAATTGCCTGGCGTCCAGTTCCAAGTATTGCTCCGATACGAGCATCAGGGGACGACATTCGACGAATAGCGATCCCAGTCGCAGCCGCAGTTCGTTCTGCAGTAAGTGCTTCCCCATCGAATGTTGCTAAAAGCTCTCCATCAAGGTTGAATAAGGCGACTATAAACGATCTACCTCGCGGCGAATAGACGTACAGTTTTCCACCACCAACATTTCTCCTTGGATATAAGGCTGACATACTGCTCGCTGCTGCTTGACTCATTGTTGCCCTTACGCGAATTGTTGTCGCTGCCTCACCTGCATATAAGTCTTTGAAAGCTGAAAGTAATTCTTCGGTCAGACTTTTTAAATCTGTTGATTCTTCAACCTGACTATCCGAGATATGAATATGATTCACTTAGGTCTCTTTTCTTCAAAAAATTTAGAGAGTAATTGACGATGCTCATCTGTTGTGTGTAACACGGCTTGCATCAAAGCGGCTTTTGACATTGTCGTTTCTAACTCGGACGAGTTCATTCTTAAAAGTTCTTTAGCGTACGTCAGTGCTAGTTTTGGTTTACTCACGATCAAATTTGCTAACTCAAATGCTTGCGCAAGAAGTTCACTTGAATTGTGAATTGATAGAAGCATTCCTATTTCCAATGCTTCTTCTGCGGAGATGATACGACCGGTAAAAATTAGTTCCGAAGCTTTTTGCCACCCAACAGATCGTGGTAATAGCCAACTACCGCCATCGCCAGGGATTATCCCTAAGTTTAAAAATGTTGCTCCTAATTTGGCATCACGGGAAGCGAGTCTTAAATCGCAAGCAAGAGCCAAATCAAGACCTGCCCC
>WLFB01000251.1 GCA_009703975.1 Actinomycetota bacterium
ACTGACCTAACACCAACCAACTCAATTCGTCCAGAGCCAGAAGCATGCACAGTTACGCTCAGACAATCAACTGAAGTTAAACGCTTCCACCGACCAGCGGCGAATACTCCGAATGAAGTGTCAAAGCTAAGTTCAGCGCCTTTAACAAGCACCGCAGTTTCGTTGGCGAAACTCACATCACCCTGAGTGCGCACATACAGCAATGGCTCTGTGGTTTCAGCGCGTGGTAAAACCAAACGCTGTAGTAAAAAACTTGTCATTTCATACCATCGGATCTATCGAAAATGAGGGCAACGGTTTATTGCTCGCTAAACAGTTAAGCATCTCGTGCGAGGCGCCGAGTGCTTCATGAATCGTTACATCCATATCTAAATAACGATAAGTACCCAACCTACCCATAAAAGTGACCCCAGTTGCCGTTCTTGCCCGCTGCACATAATTAAGTAACAGTTCTTTTTCTTTGACGCGACGAATCGGATAGTACGGCGTATCGCTCTCGCCACACAATCGCGAGTATTCGTGATACACCACGGTGCGGTCGTGACTCTCCCATGGTGCAAAATGTTTGTGCTCAGTGATTCGCGTGTAAGGCACATCTACATCGCAGTAATTTACAACTGGATATTTCTGATAATCGCCGTCACTCGTCTCGGCGACAAAATCAAGTGTTCGATAACCAAGTCGGCCATATTCGTAATCGAAGTAAGCATCAATCGGTCCAGTCCAAATCACATGATCGAATTCGCCAAACTCGCGAATTTCACTCGTACTTTTCGGCGAGAACTTTGTACTCAGTCGCAGAGAAATATTCGGATGATTCAAAATCGCCTCAACGATTGGCGTATAGCCCTCTTTTGGGATCGCCTGATGAGGATGATTGAAATACGAATCATCCTCAGTAAATCGAACTGGTAGCCGCGCCAAAATACTTGCAGGTAAATCTTTTGGGTCAACCCCCCATTGCTTTGCGGTATACCCAGAGAAAAAAGCGTCGTATAACTCGCGACCGACAAATCGCAAACCCTGGTCTTCGAAAGACACAGGCGAAGTTATGGTCGCATCACCCTTTGTGGCGATAAACGCTTCGGCTTGTTGCGGCGTAAAGTCGGTGCCGAAGAACTGATTTATCGTCGTCAAGTTCACAGGCAGCGAATACATTTTGCCTTTTGAAATTGCTTTGACTTTATGGTTATACGGCAGCATCTCGCCAAAACGGTTGATGTACTCCCAGACATGTTCGTGCTGCGTGTGAAAAATGTGCGGCCCGTAGGTGTGCACCATCACGCCTGTTTCGTGGCGAGCCGTGTGGCAATTGCCAGCGACATGATCGCGAGTATCAAAAACGACTGATTTGTGGCCTGCAGTTGCTAGCTCTCGGGCTACTACGGCACCCGTAAAACCTGCTCCCACTATGGCAAAACGCACTAGATAATCATACGACCTGGGCTAGCCGCGCCGAGTTAACTAGTTGTCTAGTTAGCTAGTGCGAGAGCCATGGTGCACACGCGCCTTCAAGATCGCGGATTTGAATTCGTTCTCGATTGTCATACGTCACAGCATTATTCGGATCACGTTGCAATTTGAAAGTCCTGAAAGTCATCTCAGTTGTGTCGATCGCGAGTATTTTTCCGATTAACGATTCGCCAAGATTTAGCAAGATCTTCAATGCCTCAAGTGCCTGAATTGAGCCCACAATCCCAGGCAACACACCAAGCACTCCAGCTTCAGAACAACTCGGTGCAAGTTCTGATGGTGGTGGCTCAGGCACCATGTCGCGATACGTCGGACCAAGCACTGGATGAAACACGCTGACCATACCTTCAAATCTGAAAATAGAACCGTGCACAACCGGAATGCCCAGTTTTACGCTGGCATCGTTTAACAAATATCTGCTCGGAAAGTTATCTGCACCGTCAACAATCACGTCGTAGCCGGTGAGAATTTCAATCACATTTTCTGCACACAAGCGCGTGTCGTAAGTTACGACATCAACATCAGGGTTTATCATCGTCAGCGTTTTTTTGGCAGAGTCAACTTTTCTCTCGCCTACTCGATCAATGTTGTGCAAAATTTGTCGTTGCAAATTTGAAGCATCAACTACGTCCATGTCGACGATGCCGATTGTTCCGACTCCGGCTGCAGCCAAATACATTGCCGCCGGCGATCCCAGACCGCCTGCACCGAGTAACAAGACCTTGCTCGAAAGTAGTTTCGATTGTCCTTCAACGCCAACCTCTGGCAACGACAAGTGTCGCTGATAACGATTGCGTTGCTCAGCAGTCAATTGCGCTGGAGTTCTCCACGCGCGCCCTTCGTCCTTCCATTTTCCATATCCGCCTGCCATTGACAAGACATTTTTGTAGCCAAGTTCTTGCAAAGTTTTTGCGGCGAATGCGCTGCGTACGCCGCCGGCGCAATAAACAATTATCTCTACTGATTTGTCGACGATTTTTGTCTCTATCTGCGCTTCGAGGTGCCCACGAGCGATATGCACAACATTTGGCAACGCACCTTGCTCATACTCATCTGGCTCACGAACATCTAAAACAACAACTTGACTTGCTTCAATTTTTGTAGCCGCAGTTTGAGTGTCAATTTCTTGGATTTTTGACTTTGCATCAGCGAGCAATTCACGAAAACTAGACATATCAATACCCTACCGTTATGGTCGGGATTTAACGACACCGCAGATCTGTGGCAGAACTTCTGAAATTTCGCTGTTAACGACAACATCGGCATAGTGATCCATCTCTGTTAGTTGTCCGTTGACGATGATTACTTTGGCACCTGAGTTTTTTGCACGGGGCAATGTATTTGCCGCCGGAAATACTGACAATGAAGAACCAACCGCGATAAATACTTCACAGTTAGTACTGGCTTCCATTGCACGAGCCATCACGTCTTGATCAAGTGGCTGGCCAAATAGAATTGTGTCGCTCTTGAGTATCCCACTGCAAAGTTCACATCTCGGGTCAGAATCACCGGCGACAACTCTTGCCAGTGCTTGCGTCATTGGTTGGCGATCTTTGCAACTCCAACAACACGTGCGATGAAGTGTGCCGTGCACCTCAA
>WLFB01000252.1 GCA_009703975.1 Actinomycetota bacterium
CGGTGGTTGCACTTGAAACTGCGTTCTTCGAACCGTCCGGCGTCGCAATCACGGCTACACGTCTCGGTCTGCGATCAGAAGCGTCGTTGCGCTTTGAGCGGGGTGTTGATCCATATGGGATTGAAGCGGCAGTTGGCAGATTTGCGGCTCTGTTGCGAGAGTCGTGTCCAAAACTAGTTGTGCATGCCAAAGGCACCGATGTTAAAGAAAAAACATTGCCGCGGAAACAGAAAGTTGTTTCGTTGCGGGTTTCGCAAGTCAACCGCATTCTTGGCACCAAACTTTCTGCGAAGGCGATTAACTCGTTGCTTGCAAAAATTGGTTTCGTTACTAAGTCGACGAGTACCGGCAAGATCATCGCACTCAATATCGCTGTTCCTTCTTGGCGACCAGACTGCGAAACTGAAATTGATCTAGTTGAAGAAGTAGCACGACATTACGGCTACGAAAATCTCGGCAAAATTGTGCCGCAATCGACGATGCACGGCAGATTGTCGCCGATGCAACAACGCCGTCGCGAACTGCGTGAAGTTGTAGTTGGACTGGGTGTTAGCGAAGCAATGCCTAACCCTTTCTTGGCGCCAGGCGATTTGTTGAAAACTGGGTTAAGTGAAGATCTCGCGATTCGCCTTGCGAACCCACTTGTATTCGAAGAAAGCGTTTTGCGAACTTCGTTGCGACCAGGGTTACTCAAAGCAATTAGTTACAACCTGTCACATCGCAATTCAGATATCGCACTATTTGAGATTGGTCATGCATACCCAGCGCGCCCAGTAGTGGTTGCTGGTGAGTTGCCAGATGAATTTGAGTCGCTTTGCATTGTTGCTGCAGGCGTAACCAGCGAAGCGGCAATGAATTGGTGGAGTCAGTTATCAGTGACAATGGGGTTTGGCGCCCAGCTAGACCAAAAGAATGTTGAGTCTGGTTATCACCCGACACGAAGCGCGGCACTTCGTCGTGGCAAACAACTTCTTGGCAGCGTGGGTGAGATTGATCCAATTGTGCTTGCGAAACATGGCATCAATGTTTCTGTCGCATGTTTAGAACTCAACTTGAGTGTTTTGTTGACTGAGATACCAAAAGTGTCAACAGCGAAATCTGTTAGCCGATTTCCGCGTAGTGATTTCGACCTTGCATTTTCGTTAAAAGATAGCGAACCCGCGAGTTCGTTACTCAAGGTGTTGCGCCAAGCAGCAGGACCAGAATTGGTAGATCTCGCATTATTTGATGTTTATCGAGCGCCTGAATCGACGCAAGGTTCAGCACAAGAATCGCCGTCTTCTTCAGCGCGAAGTTTGACATTTAGATTTCAGTTGCAGGCGCGCGATCGCACACTCACTGATGCTGAAGTTTCTACAGCTCGTCAACGATGTATTGACGCAGCAACAAAGCTCGGTGCGCAATTTCGCACGGTTTGAAAAAGGTTTAGTCGCCTAGATAATGATTCACACGAAGGCGCTGATCATCGGAAAAGATTCGCGGCCCCGTTGCTTTTGGTGTGGCGACGACGAGCAATATGTTGAATATCACGATCTGCAGTGGGCGAGACCAGTCGTAGACGACATAGCTCTTTACGAAAAGATTTGTCTTGAAGGTTTTCAGGCAGGTCTGAGTTGGCTGACGATTCTTCGAAAGCGCGAGTCATTTCGTAAAGCGTTTAGAGGGTTTGACCCAAAGATTGTTGCGAAATTCAATCAACGAGATATCAATCGCTTAATTAATGACGAATCGATAGTTCGTCATCGTGGCAAGATCGAAGCAGCGATTAATAATGCTCAAGCAACGCTCAAAGTTCAAAAAGATTTCGGCTCTCTTGCAACATTTATTTGGGGGTTTCGTCCGAAATCAACGACTAGGTCGAATAGCAAAGCACCCAAACGAATCTCTGATATCAAAGCCTCGACTATCGAGTCTGAGGCACTGTCAAAAGCATTACGCCAACGCGGTTTCAAGTTCGTTGGCCCAACGACGATGTATGCAGCAATGCAGTCGCTTGGCCTTGTAAATGATCATTTAGAGGGTTGTTTTGTGCGTGAAGAGTGCGCGCAACAGCAGTTGATCGCAGTAAAAAAGATGGTCAAAACCGCTCGCGATAAACATGCATAGTAATGCATCTTGGTGTATAATCATACAACTATGATTAAAGTCGGTATTTTGGGTGCTTCTGGCTACGTAGGCGCCGAGTTATTACGAATCTGCGCATCGCACCCAGAATTCAACGTCGTATATGCAACGGGCGATTCTCAAGCTGGTTCGTTAGCTTCGACTCTTTATCCAAGTTTGACAGGGGCTTACCCGAACTTGATATTTGATGAGTATTCACTAGAAGCAACTCTCAAATGCGATGTTGTATTTCTGGCATTGCCTCACGAAGCGAGTTTAGAAATCGTTCCTAATTTGCTCAACAAAGTTCGTTTGGTGGTTGATTGCAGCGCTGCTTTTCGCTTAAAAGATGCATCGCTATATCCGCAGTGGTATGGGTTCGATCACACTCAAGCATCTGCACTTGAGTCAGCAGTTTATGGACTACCAGAGTTATATCGCTCAGAACTTAAACAAGCAAAGTTGATTGCAACACCAGGGTGTTATGTGACGGCAGCAAGTTTGGCGCTCACACCACTGGTTAAGGCTGGTGTGATCTCAACAACAGGCGTCATCGTCGACGCCGCATCTGGTGTCTCTGGCGCCGGTCGTGCGGCAAAAAACAGCAATTTATTTTGCACAGTTGACGAAGATTTCACTGCTTACGGTTTACTTGATCATCGACACACACCAGAAATAGAACAAGTAACTGGTGCGCAAGTTTTATTCACTCCACACTTGGCGCCAATGAATCGTGGAATCTTGGCAACCTGTTACGCCCGACCAGTTGACGCCAAAACAACAAGTACTGCATCGTTGCTCGCTGCTTTAAGTCGTGCATACGCAAAAGAACCGTTTGTAGTTGTTAGACCTGCACCGCCGTCGACAAAAGCCACGCTTGGTTCTAACAGCGCGCATTTGTCTGCGCGTTACGACGAACGAACTGGGCATGTAATGGTTCTCTGTGCGATTGATAACTTGACAAA
>WLFB01000253.1 GCA_009703975.1 Actinomycetota bacterium
ACAGCAATGACTGATTCGCTCGAAAAGCTTTCAGAGAAGATTGGCTACAACTTCGTTAACGAATCGCTTTTGGCTACCGCAATGCGGCACAGTTCTTGGACAGCCGAAAACGATGGCTTTGAATCTAATGAGAGGCTTGAATTTCTAGGTGATTCGGTAATTGGTTTTGTCGTTGCTGACATTATGTTTCGGCGGTACCCCGAATTTGATGAAGGCAAACTAACTGACTTGCGCAAAATTGTTGTCAATATGACCGCGCTTTCTCGGGTAGCAACGCAACTCGGTCTTGGAGAGTTCGTATTGTTGGGTCGCGGTGAATCAGCCGGTGGTGGTCATGCAAAGAGTTCGATTCTTGCTAATGCTCTTGAAGCCGTTTTCGGTGCCGTTTATCTAGATTCAAGTGCAACCCGTGTGTATGGGATGGTGCAAGTGTTATTAGCTGATTTGATTGACGAAGCTCTTGGAGCTTTAAAGCAACTCGATGCTAAATCTCAATTGCAAGAACTTGCGGCACGATCGTCTCTCTCGGCTCCCGAGTATCGCGTAACCGACGAAGGGCCGGATCATGCCAAAATGTTTTTTGCGGCTGTTTACATCGGCAATGACTGGATGGGTGCTGGTAGCGGGCGTTCAAAAAAAGTTGCAGAAGAAGAGGCTGCACAACAGGCAATTACAACATTGCGAGATGTTTAGATAATTCAATTATTGAGCGAGACAAAACGTGCCTGAACTTCCAGAAGTTGAAACTGTCCGGCGTGGTTTACAAGAAAATGTTGTTGGAAGACTGGTCGTAAAAGTTGAAGTTGGTCGTGAACGTACCGTTCGCCGCACTAGTCGTGAAGCATTGATTGACGGTCTTACAGGTGTTCAGATTTTGTCGGCGACGCGTCGCGGAAAATATTTAATTTGCGACTTAGATTCTGGACAAAAACTTATGATGCATCTGCGCATGAGCGGCAGATTGATTATTGCCAAGCCCAACTCTGTCAGACCAGCGCATACGCACGTAGTGATGCACTTAGCAAAAAGTAACGTTGTTGTGAGCGAATTATGGTTCGTTGACCCTCGAACTTTTGGTGAAGTCGTCGTATTTGATCCAGATTTAATTGAAACCCAAATGCCCGACTTGGCTAATCTCGGGGTTGACCCTTTGATCGATGAATTCACTCCAGAAATTCTGCGCGAATTGTTTAAAAGCCGTCGTGGAAATTTAAAAGCACTTTTGCTAAACCAGCACTTTGTTGCTGGCATTGGCAATATTTATGCGGACGAGATTTTGCATTTGGCAAAACTTCGGCCAGACCGTTTGCCTGGTCGGTTGACGCATGTCACGCTGTCGCGTTTGCATGGGGCGATTGTCGAAGTCTTAAACAAGGCCGTAAACGCAGGTGGAAGCACGCTGAAAGACACGCAATACGTTGATTTAGACGGCCAAACTGGCAGCTTTCAAGATCAACACCGCGTTTATGGTCGGGCTGGATTGCCATGTCTGTCGTGTCGAAAAGGGCGAATTCTTATGACTGTGGTTGCTGGCCGAACGACCTGTTATTGCTCGGCTTGCCAGCACTAAATTTGGTGGAAAATCAACCAAATGAAGTAATCTCGGCGACTGAGTGTTTCTTAAATCTTTAACCCTTAAAGGCTTCAAATCCTTCGCTGATACAACAGTGATGCAACTCGAGCCCGGCGTGACCGTAGTGGTCGGCCCAAACGGCTCGGGCAAATCAAACGTTGTTGACGCAATCGCTTGGGTGCTTGGCGCACAAGCACCGTCTTCGGTACGTAGTCAAAAGATGGATGATGTAATTTTTGCAGGAACGTCAAAGCGACCAGCACTCGGTCGCGCTGAAGTGATGTTGACGATTGATAACTCGGCTGGTCTGTTGCCGATTGAATTCACTGAAGTCTCAGTGAGCCGCACATTGTTTCGCAGTGGTGAAAGCGAATACGCAATCAATGGTGTGCAATGTCGACTGTTAGATGTTCAAGACCTTTTATCTGACGCTGGCGTTGGTAGACAGCAACACGTAATCGTAAGTCAAGGACAAATTGATGCAGTTTTAAATGCGCGACCCGAAGATCGTCGAGCAATCATCGAAGAGGCTTCAGGTGTATTGAAGCATCGCAAGCGTAAAGAAAAAGCCGAGCGCCGTCTTGAAGGCACCGAAGCAAATTTATTGCGCGCACAAGATTTATTGCGTGAGGTTCGTCGACAACTTCGACCGTTGGAGCGTCAGGCAGACTCGGCTCGCCGGCATGGTGCGATCGCATCTGAGTTGCGAACATTGCAGTTATATATTGCGGGTCGCGAGATATATGCATTACGAACTCGACTTGATAATTCGGCCACCGGAAAAGTTGAAGGTGAAGCTAACGAAAAGATTCTGCGGCAAAAACTTGCGAGTTTAGATACTGCGGTCATGGCAGATGAAGCCGAATTAACGGCTCGTGGAGAATCGGGTACAAGCGATGAGCTTGTACGGGTTGAGCAACTTCTTGGACGCGCTCGTGGACAAGTCGCAGTTCTTGCTGAGCGCCGTCGATCAGTAGAACGAGATCGCGGTCAATTAATGGATGCTGGAGTTGTTGCATCGCTTGAAGCCGATGTTTCAACTGCGCATGAAGAACTAGCGCGTGTCGTCGCTGCGATTGAAGAATCTAAAGTGCAAGAACTTGATTTAGCCCGAGACGAAGCCGCACTAGTTGCTGACAAGGCACAGGACGCCGAATCAGCATCGCTGGCGGTTCGCATTGCAGAAGATGCGTTTGATGCCGCGAATGCATCGTATATGGCGGCCGTTGCAGCATCATCCGGTGATAATGCACGCGTTGAAACCCTTCGTGCTGCAGTGGCGGCAAACTCGTCGAGCCTTGGCGAACTTGCGAATACCGCTGGTGCACTTGGTTCGCTTAAAGATTTAATCGAAGTTGAAGGCGAGTGGGAGAGTGCAGTATTTGCGGCTTTAGCTGATGCGTTAAACGCCATGGTTATGTCGAATGCTCAAAGTGCTCGCGAATCTTTGGCCCGAATGCGGTCGTCTGATGCAATGGGGGCAGTTGTTGCG
>WLFB01000254.1 GCA_009703975.1 Actinomycetota bacterium
GCGTATCACGGTTTGATCGACAACATCCAAGTGTCATGGACAAAAATCGGTCAAGATGGTGCGAGACAGTTGCTGCAGGCTGGTTGCAACGACATGGGTGGCACATTGATGAATGAGAATATTTCTCGTGCTGCTGGCGCGAGCCACGGTCAAGAGATGACTGAAAAGTCGTTCAGAGAAATAGTTGAACCAATTGGTCGAACTTTGCGCCAACGCTTAACTCTCTATGACAAGAATTACGACAAAAATCACGACAAAAATTACGACAAAATACTGAGTTAGCGGCTCACTAGCCGAAAAATCTAAAAGTTTGAGACCGCGCGAGCTTGTTCGACATCAAGTTTAAGTTGCATTTTTAGCGCATCAATATTTTCGAATTTACGCTCACCGCGAAGAAAATGTGTGAACGTAAGTTTGACTTTTTCGCCGTACAAATCGCCAGAAAAATCAAGCAAATGTGCTTCAAGCATTGAATGATCTGCATGTTCGTAAAAAGTAGGTCGACGGCCGAGATTAATTGCACAATGGTTTTTCGTGCCGTCATTGCGAGTCAAAACACCTGCATAAACACCATCGGCTGGTGTACAGATTGCATTAGGCACTTCGATATTCGCAGTCGGAAAACCAATCGTTCTGCCGCGTTGGTCGCCGTGTACAACAACACCGCGAACTTCAAAATGATGACCCAATAACTGTGTCGCAAGTTCAACTTGTCCACCGGCAAGTGCGCGACGAATTGCCGTGCTGCTTACCGGCTCATCGACGCCGTCACCGCGGCTAATCAACTCAATTGGAATGACATCGAAATCAAACTTTGGCCCGAGTTCACGCAACATCGCGACATTGCCACCCCGCTTATGACCAAAGTGAAAATCTTCGCCGATGATTATTCGCTTGGCCAATAATCCGTCAACCAAAACTCGTTTGACGAAATCGCTTGGCGCTTCACGACTTGAATCTTCGTCAAATTTGACGATGCAAGTTGCATCAATGCCGGTCGCCGCAAGTCGCTCAAGTTTTTGATCTAAATCTGTCAACAAAAGTGGCGCCGACTCAGGCCGCACGACACTTGCTGGATGACGATCAAACGTTACGACGATGCTTCGCGCATCAAGTGCTTGCGCTTGCGAACGAACTTGTTCGATTACCGCTTGATGTCCACGATGCACTCCGTCATAGGCGCCAATTGTTACGACACTTCGACGCGAATTTGCGCCTGAATCAAATTCAAAACTCGTGTCGTTAACAATGATCATCGAATTTCACGATACTGCCGTAGCCATTACGACACTTGGCTTTGCTCGCCCCGTTGCACTTTGCACGTAGATCGCCAAAACCGCGTTCGTCTCGTCAACCAAAACCCAAGGGGCCGGTGAGTCGAACTTCTCTAACTCTCGCCCATTTTTGATCATCAATTTCATCTCATCGCTAGCAACGACCCGACTCATCGTTCGCACCGCCGTGACTGGTTCGTGCACGACGACTGCATCTAGAGGCGAAGCCTCGCTTTGCATAAATGTACCAACTGCTGTTCGTCGCAAATTGCGTAGATGTGCGGAGCCTCCAAGCGCGCGACCAATGTCGTCGGCAAGAGACCTTATATAAGTGCCAGACGAACAACGGACTTCAATATCAACAACTCCAGGTTCTGGCATTGCAAGAACCTTAAAATCGTAGATCGTTAGATTTCGCTCGTCGCGCTCAACTTCGATTCCTTGACGAGCCAATTCGTGCAGACGAACGCCATCAACTTTGAGCGCTGAAACCATTGGCGGTGTTTGTTTAATTTCTCCAACGAATTTTTCTGCGACCACACGTTTGATTTCATCAATCGTTACACCAGACATATCGTGAGTGGCAGTAACAGTGCCGGACGAATCAAGTGTTGAAGTTGCAGTGCCCAAGACAATTTGGCCCGTATATGTTTTATCAAGTCCAGATAAAAAAATTAGTAACCGTGTGACATAACCAACGCCGACTAGCAACACTCCAGTTGCATCTGGGTCGAGTGTGCCTGCATGACCAATTCTGCGTTCACCGAGTTGCTTACGTAAAACATTGATCACATCGTGACTTGTCATCCCGGACGGCTTGTCAACTATTACTAACCCGTGTCGAGTGGGCGGCCTACGCCGAGCCACGAGATTTAATCCTCAGATTTCTTGTCACCAAAAAGTTCTTTGCGTCGAATTTCGTCTTGGCGCAAAACTTCGTCGATCCGTTGTGCAGCACGAATCGCGTCATCTGGGCGAAACTGCAAAATCGGTGTTCGACGCGCACGCACTTGATCGGCGATCACGCTTTGCAGACGCTTGCGATACTCATTTAGCGCTTCAAGAATTTGCTCATCTCCATCCTCACCTTGAATCGAGTCGTAGTAAACGATGCCACGATTCATTTCAGAGTCAACATCAACCGAAGTAATCGTTACAAAACCAAGTCGGTCATCGTCTATCTTGCTCAGTTCGTCGGCAATCACTTCGCGAAGAGTTTCGCTTAGCCGTGCGGTTCTCGCAAAGCGTCGGCGCGTATCCGTTCGTGTTGGTTTTGGGCGTCGTCGTTGTTTAGCCATACAGCGTTTAGGATACGGAGGTCATGGGCTCAACAACAGACACAGCACAGGCGGGGCGAGGGGGCTCAATCCCGGCTTATCGATACAACGCTTCGCTGGCCGCTGCAATTGAGGCGAAGTGGCAAGATCGCTGGGACGCCAATAAAACTTTTGAGGCACCAAATACGGCTGGCCCCCTCGCAGATAAAGCAGCTGTTGCTGATCGCGAAAAATTATTTATCCTCGATATGTTTCCATATCCATCAGGTGCAGGTCTCCATGTTGGCCATCCGCTCGGTTATATCGCGACTGATGTTTTCGGCCGATTTAAACGAATGACCGGTAAAAATGTTTTGCATTCAATTGGCTACGACTCGTTTGGTTTGCCAGCAGAGCAGCACGCAATCGTCACAGGCATTCATCCACGAATCAATACTGAGTCGAATATTGCAAATATGCGCAGACAACTTCGTCGACTTGGATTGGCACATGATCAGCGTCGCAGCA
>WLFB01000255.1 GCA_009703975.1 Actinomycetota bacterium
ATGGCTAAGCGCATCAATATTGAAATCTCTGAGCAACTCAAGTTGCTATAGTGCAAGTAGTAATCCTTGCTAGTGCCCATAAACATGGGATTGCGCCAGAAGACATGCTTCATGCATACAGAAATGCGTTTCGAACGATATATCAAGGCACTGTGACGATTTTTATCGGTTCGAACACCCACGGAAATCTCATTGAGATTGCTGTCGTTCAAAAAGGTAGTCAGATCCAAATAGTCCACGCCATGAAGGCACGAGCCAAATTTCTTAAATAACCTATGAAAAAAATGACCGCAAAAAAATATGAAACAGCAATTGATTATGAAGCGATCATTGACGGTTTTGATCAGGCGAAGTGGCGTGAGGGAACGCCTGAAGAGTTGGCTGAACATCGCGAGCGAGCAAAAAATGCAGTAATCGTCGAGATCGAAGAGATCGACGCAAACGACACAGTCGAGATCGAAGAAATCGACAAGTCTGACGAGCGCTAGTTAGCGAAACGGCTTATCGCCGAGAATTGTCGCGCGGTGCATAACGCGACGATGCGGTAAATAATCTGCATTGGCGAAATGTTGTGTCAGCCGGTTATCCCAAAACGCCAAATCGTATGGCTTCCACTTCCACTGCACTACAAACTCTCGGCGCGCAACGTGCGAAGTTAAAAACTGCAAAACTTCGGCGCTCTTGTCGGGCGCAAGTTCAATTATCCGCGTTGTAAAAGATTGATTCACGTAAATACCACGCTTGCCACTGACTGGGTGCGTGCGAACCACGGGGTGAATCATCGGCGGATTATTCTTTCGCGCAGTTGCAAGTTGCTCGCGAGCCTCAGCTGATTCGCCATAGCGAGAATCAGTAAACGCCGCTGCCAGGTCGTGCTCGGCTGTCAAATTTTCAATCAACACCTTATATTCATCATCAAGTGCGTCATACGCGGCAATGCAACTCGACCATAATGTGTCGCCACCATTCGGCGGAATCACGCGTGCGGAAAGTAACGAGCCCATCGGAGGGCACTCAATAAACGGCACATCCGTATGCCAAGTATCGCTGTCGGGCGGATTCTTGACATTCGTATCGAGCACGATAATTTCTTCAACTTCTGGATCATGCGGATAAACAGGGTGCACATGTAGTGGTCCAAAATTGGCCGCAAGATCACGGTGTTGACGCGGGGTCAAGGGTTGATTTTCGAAGAATAAAACATGATTCTCAACGAGCAATGCCGAGAGTTCAGAGCATTGCGCGGGTGTCAATGGCTCGCAAAGGTTGATCCCCGAAACTAACGCACCGATTGCAGGGGTTAAACGCTCGGCTTGCATAGGTTAAAACTAGTCGCACTAGCCTATTTGGAAACAAAAAAAGGACCAGCAAAATGCACACATACGACAAGGTTTACATCAATGGCAAATGGGTGGCTCCGCAGGGCCAGGACAAAGCAATTGAAGTTTTTGACTCGACAAACGAGCAGGTCATGGCGACGATTCCATCCTGCAATGCGCAAGATGTTGATGCCGCGGCCAGAGCTGCAGCCACCGCATTTTTGACCTGGTCTGCTCTTGATGTTGAGGAGCGCGCCAAATATATGAATCGCATTGGCGATGGCATCGCGGCACGAATGGACGAACTCGCTACAGCAATTTCTCGAGAGACCGGCATGACTAAGTTTCTCAGCCAGATGATTCAAGTCGGGCTACCAATTAACTCGTTCAAGCAAGCTGCAATCGTTGCAGAAAAATTCGAATACTCGCATGAACTCGGCTCATCACTTGTCGTGCGCGAGCCGATCGGTGTTGTTGGTTGCATTACTCCATGGAACTATCCATTGCACCAGATCACCGCCAAGGTTGCTTTTGCAATGGCTGCTGGGTGCACAGTTGTTTTGAAGCCAAGCGAAATTGCACCGATTGATGCGTTCATCCTTGCTGAAATTATTGACGAGATCGGTTTGCCAGCGGGCGTATTTAACCTTGTGACTGGCACTGGCCCAGTTGTTGGTGAAGCACTCGCCGCTCACCCAAGTGTCGACATGATTTCTTTCACGGGTTCGACTCGTGCGGGTCGTCGCGTCTCACAAGTCGCTGCCGAGACAGTTAAAAAAGTCGCTCTTGAACTTGGCGGAAAGTCGGCCAACATTATTTGCGCCGATCTAGATGAAGCAACTTTTGCGAAAGCAGTTTCATCTGGTGTTGGTGGAGCATTTTTGAATAGCGGACAAACCTGCCTCGCGCTTACACGTATGTTGGTACCGAGGTCTCGTCTTGCTGAAGCAGAAACTCTTGCAGGCGCAGCAGCAACTGCAATGGTCGTTGGAGATCCGTTTGAGAAAACAACTGCTCTCGGGCCACTAGCTTCTGCCGCGCAACGCGACCGCGTTAACGGATACATTCAAAAAGGTATCGACGAAGGCGCCAAAGTTGTTGTTGGCGGTGTCGGAGTACCAGAAGGTTGCACCACTGGTTATTACGTAAAGCCGACCGTGTTTTCGAATGTTACGAACTCAATGACAATTGCGCGAGACGAAATCTTTGGTCCAGTTTTGAGCATCATTGCTTACGACAACGAAGAAGAAGCAATTCAAATTGCAAACGACACCGTTTATGGTTTGTCGGGTGCTGTTTGGGCGGCCGATAAAGACAAAGCGATTGCTATTGCGCGACGAATACGAACTGGCCAAATTGCAGTTAACGGCGGAGCGTTCAATATCAATGCACCTCTCGGCGGCTATAAGCAATCAGGCATCGGCCGCGAATACAGCGAATACGGTTTCGAAGAATTCCTCGAGATCAAGAGCATGCAACTCTAAACATTCGCTCCGGTCTGGCAATTTTTTATTTAATTTTTAGTTGCCGCTAAAAGTTCTTCAAGGTCGGAAGTAATACCGATTTGTTGCGCCCACAATCGCATGTAATCGGTATCTAGGTTTTGCGACGCAGCAATTTCGATGCAGTCGCGCCATTGAGTTTCTGATCGAGACTCAAGCCGCCATCGAAGTTTAGAAAGTACAACATCTTCGGGTGTGGCTACCCATGTTAGAACTCCGAGAATATTTAGCTGCAC
>WLFB01000256.1 GCA_009703975.1 Actinomycetota bacterium
CCATTGTTTGAAACGCAGTTGTATCCCTTAACGCGCTCGCAACCTTTGGTGTTGAAGTCGACAAGAAAACCCGTAATTTTTTTCTTAATTCCCTTTGAAGTTTGCTCTTCACCACTGGCGGCAAACAGAATTACATAATCAGCCATATCGGCGTGTGAAATAAAATGCTTGGTACCGTTGATGATCCAATCATCGCCATCTTTTGTTGCAGTGCATTTCATTCCGCGCACATCTGAGCCAGCATCGGGCTCGGACATTGCAAGACACTCAACTCGCTCGCCCGTGATAGTAGGTATCAGGTACTCGGCGATTTGTTGATCTTTGCAAGCGCGCAAAATATTGCTCGGCCGAGCAACCACATAATGCAGGGCGTACGAAGTGACGCCGAATTCACGATCAACAAGGGTTGTGTCGAATGAGTTGAGTCCACCGCCACCGAGTTCAGTCGGCATGTTGCATGCATATAGACCAGCGTCAATTGAGCGCTGTTTGATTTGTTTGACCAAATCGGGAGAAACTTGACCTTCTCGCTCAACTCGTTCTTCATGCGGAATCAATTCACGCTCGGTAAAGGTTCGTGTCGTGTCAACGATCATCTGTTGTTCTTGAGTTAGTCGGAAGTCCATGCTTTAGTCTTTCAGTTTTAATGCTTGATTTTCATAATACGACCAACTTCAGGTGGGGTAGTGAGAATACGATGACTGGATAAAAGCGCATTGAGTGCAAGGGCCACAGGCGGCTTTATGGCCGATGCTTTGGCGGCTTTGGAATCAACATGAAGCAACATTTGCTCACAAGTTGATAGTCGTTCGTTGGTCTCAAGATTGAACATCTCGTGGTTAAAGTGCAATCGCTTGACGTCAAAATCAAGTACTTGGGTCGTCACCTTAAGTGAGTCGGTGAGTGCCGCTTCGCGCTCGTAAATAATGTGCGTTTCGACCGTGTAAAAAGAACTGCCACCCGCACGATAGGCGTCATCAACACCGATGAACTGAAATAATACGTCAGATGCCCAACCAAAAACTGTTAGATATGCAGCTTCGGTCATGTGGTTGTTGTAGTCGACCCACTCTTGGAGAACTGTGCAGCGGTAAATATCTAGAGGAGCATCAATTTTTTCGCCATTTTGCCAGGCATGAACTTGCTGTCTCAGGTCTTCAGTCATTTAACACTTTGACCGACGAATCGACCAACGCCTTCAGGCTTGGATAAGTTCGCGTGAGCCACGGCGATCGGGGCAAGCACAATTAGCAACTCAGCACCGATCGGGCACGCTTTTTTGAGTCTCGTATCCACATGTAGATAAATATGCTCGCCGGTTGCTACAACCGTGCCGTCAGTTTGTGACATCACTGAATGTAAGTGAACTTTTTTTTCATCGAGACTGATGACTTGTGCTGTCACTACGATCTCGTCGCCTACTTTACTTTCGTTGATGTATCTAATGTGGCTCTCGAGTGTGTAGAACGATCGACCTGTTGCAAGATATTCATTTGAAAACCCAATAGATCTGAAGAAAGCGTCCAAGGCTTCACTTGAGAGTTGCATGTACCGGCTGTCGTTGGTGTGACCGTTGTAGTCCGCCCAGTCCGCTGTGATTCGACGTCGTTGCACCTCGATCGGTTGATTTATGACCGTAGGAGATTGAGTGGCACCGCTAAACAACTTCTTTTCGTATTCCGCCAAAGTTTCACCTGCACCGAAACCGACTTGCTTGAGACCTTGCATCACTGCAACTAGGCAATCATCACGCAACATTTCAAGTTCGCGAATTGTTCGGTTTCTTGCTTGTGCATCTGACTGTGAAACGATCTTTTCAAGAAGTACATCGTCAAGTTCAGGCACATTCATCAATTTTGTCCACGGCCACTTCAAGGTTGGTCCAAACTGTGCCATGAAATGTCGCATACCTGCTTCGCCTCCAGCAATTCGGTATACCAAAAAAGTTCCCATAAATGACCACCGCAAACCGGCGCCGAAACGAATTGCATCATCGATTTCTTCGGCTGTCGCAATGCCGTCATTGATTAGCCAAAGTGCTTCGCGCCACATCGCTTCCATAAGACGATCCGCAACAAAGCCATCTATTTCTTTTCGCAGCATTAATGGGCGCATACCGATTAATTCATAGACGGCACGTGCACGTTCGCGAGCATCGAGTGAAGTTTTGTCGCCACCACAAATCTCAACGAGTGGTAAAAGATAAACAGGATTAAATGGATGTCCAACGACAAGGCGCTCAGGAAACGTCATATCGCGTTGCAACTGACTTGGCAAAATTCCGGAAGTTGAGGAGCCGAAAACGACATGTGCGGGCGCAACTCGACTTGCCCTAGCGAGTAATTCTTGTTTGAGTTCGACGCGCTCTGGTGCACTTTCTTGAACGAAGTCGACGCCAGTAACGGCCTCTTCAGGAGTGTCCACGAATGTAATCGAGCCTTCTCGGGGCAAAGGTGCGAAAGTTAACTTTGCGTAGGCGCGGCGAGCATTTGCCATAACCTCACCAATTTTTCGTTGGGCCTGCGGATCAACGTCATATATTTTGACGTCGTAACCATTTAGTACGAAGCGTGCTGCCCATCCACCACCGATTACGCCGCCGCCGAGCAGACCTACAGTTTTAAGTGACGTGTTGGCAGTCACGAATGTTTTGTTAGCTGAAGTTTCTTACGAACAGCTTCTGGACCAATCACATTGACATTCATATTCTCAAGAATGTTCACTGCGCGCGTAACAAGATCGGCGTTGGTCGCCATCTGACCACGCGACAAATAAATGTTGTCTTCGAGACCGACTCGCACGTTGCCACCTGCAAGCGCAGCCATTGCAACAAATGGCAACTGCATTCGGCTAATTGAAAATGCTGAGAATACAGCGCCTGGTGGAAGTTGATGAACAAGCGCCATAAATGTTGTCGGATCATCTGGTGCGCCATAGGCGATACCCATGCAAAGTTGAATCATCACCGGATCATCTAATAAACCTTCGGCGATTAAATCTTTAACCATTACGAGATGACCCGTGTCAAAGACTTCGAG
>WLFB01000257.1 GCA_009703975.1 Actinomycetota bacterium
CCAACAGTCTTTTGAAATCTCTTCAATTGCTTGGCAGTACCAGAACCAAAGATGCCATCGGCTTTCATTTTCACTGCAAGCACACGGCTTAGAGCGGTTTGTGCAGCCGCCACAGAAGTATGGTTTGATTTCAAACCCAGCGAGAATGTTGTCGAGTCAATTCCTAAAGCGGCAAGAACTGCCACATCAGCAATGCCATCAATCGGTAGACCCTTGAGCTCTTCTAGTTTCGCCACCGCGGCTGCGGTACCTTTGCCGAAGTTCCCATCTGTAGAAAGTTTTTGTTTCTTCTTAAGTTCAAGCGCTACGTTTAGTGCCTTCTGCAAAGTTGAAACAGGTGCACCGCGGTTGCCGGTTGTCAAAGGCACAGCAAGTGGTAAAACACTTGAAGCATTAGCTGTGATTAAACCTTGTGTACGCAGCGCGTCAAGTTGGTTGCGTAGAAACAATGCAAACTCGGCACGGCCAGTAGTAGTGAGGTGCACATCATCACGAAACCAGCGCGATTGAGATGATGCACTGCTCGCTCCATTCCAGTCAAGAACCGAAACATTCGGATTTGTTGCTGCCGCCGTAGCGAATGCAACATTCGACAGAGCGTAATTTTGTGATGATCGTCGTGTTGAAAGATTTATGAAAACTATTCGCTGAACATTTCGAGAGTTGAGTGCGTTAATTACTTGAGACACATCACTAGACATTGTGCTCGGGTCATCGTTGTAGCCCAGTTGTATCACAGCAATCGCCGGAAACTGTTCTGGGGTCAGAGAGTTAATTATCGCGAGCGCATCTGGTAAACCTTTGTCAGGAGTTACACAAGCTGGTCCAACCATGCAACGATTTGAAAGAGCTTGAAAATTTATTGAAGGATACGCGGGTGTGACCGTCGCACTAAATTCTGTGGCGATACTTTCGCCAACAGAGTCACCGACAAACAGCATTGCGCCAACTGCGCCGGCATCTAATGGTGCTCCAAATATTGGCGTCACCCCAAACCATGGTGATGGAAGATCAAATGCTGTACGAAAACTCCAGCCTGACATTTTTACAGAGCCAGTCGTGCCCGTGACCGTAACTTCGACGGCGTAGCCACCCCAATCTCCACCCAATCCATCATTGGCTGTCGTTACAGATGTGAGAACTCCGATTTGTGGATACTTTGCCACAATTTGTGCCGCAGAAAAACCACGGGACCAAACCATCAATGAACTGTTGGCAGCAAGATCGCCTTGGTCAACTTGTGCCGGAAACGCACCGCCGGCAGTTCGCCCACCATTTGAAGATGAAAACTCGGTACGAACAACGTTGCCTTGTGGATTGCGGATAATTACGCCAGCCGTCTCGAGAACTGCTTTATCAGTGTTCGCAGATTCTAAAATTGTTGGTGCGGCATTTACTGCAGTGCGTAAAGCTGCGCCACCGTAAACTTGGCAGTCTTGGGTGTCACAAGTTTTGGCCAAACCGGAATAGCGATTTTCTGTTACCGAGTACGACCGAGCAGCAACAGCCTGCGCGCGCAGAGCATTCATTCCGGCGCCACCAGCAGCATCACCCCAACTTGATGGCGATTCACGCGGCACAACACCGCGAAGATAATCGTCAAGGCGAGCGATGTTGATCGTGCGATTTTCATTTTTAGTGTTGTTCATCGCACGAATTAATCCGCGATAGTAGCGAACTTGGTTGAAACCATTTGCCTTTGGTTCGCAAAGTCCAACCATCTCAAGTGCTGCACCTGCGGAGTCTTGACTGGCATTAGTTAAAAATGAAGCCTGCCCGTTGAACTCGCCGACGAGTGTGAAACCCGATGCTTCTGGCACATCAGTTTCTGAAAGACACTTACGTTCTGTCGAACCCCAAACTTGATAAACACGTTCGGTACCCATTTTTTCGCGGGCGAGCATGCTGGTGAAACGTCTGGCTTGATCTGTGTCTTCAAGTAAACGCATTGTGCCAGAGTCAGAAACGACGCCTGTTTGTCTGGCGTTGAACAAACTCAACCAAACACTCATTTCTTGGTTTGGCGCTTCAAGGGGTGAGCGAGTGTTGCCGGTTGCACCTCCGTAATAGAAGTCGATAATTTGCTCCCACGACCAACCAGATGTCGTCGCCCAGCCATACGCGCCGTATTGACTGAGCCCTCGACCGTGGCCAAATCCGCGACCATATACGACAATTCCGCCTGGTAGTTGCCCGTCAGCGGCGTTTACTTGCTGCAGTGGCGTAACCCCAGCAATAAACATTGCCGAGCAAATAACAGAGCTGATACGTCTAGATATTTTTTTGGGGATTATGCGCATACCGAACCAATACATCCTCGCAGAAGCATTAAGTCTAACTTGCCTGACGAAACGACTTCAGGCTTTGTTGGCTAAGCAACTACTTCGGTAGCAGGAAGTGTGTCGCGTTGTTGTACGACGACACCAGCGAGTACAAAACTAATACCAATTAAATCTGTGATACTTGGCACTTGATCAAGAAAAACTAAACCGAATACTGTCGCGGTTACTGGTAGCAATGCAAGCAAAATAGAAAATCTTCTTACGGGGATTCTGCGCAGTGTGTATTGATCAATTCCATATCCGATTGCGTTAGACAAAATGCCAACCAAGAAACAAGTTGCCAGAATCCACGGGGCGCTAAAGGCTGGTCCGCTTGCTGGTGCGCCAAATGGTGCAATAAAAATTGCGCCGATTAACAAGCCAACTCCTAAGCCTGAGACACCGCGGTCAAAGCGCGCAACTTTTGCCCCAATGACGATGTATGCAGCCCACATAATTGATGCGAGAAAAATAAAAAATAATCCAACTGGTTCATTACCGAATTCAATTCCAGAAAGTATTAGGACACCAATTACGGCGCAAACCAGTGCGAGTGCATTTCGGCTTGTACGAGTTCGAAGTGCAGCAACAGTGATTGGGCCAATAAATTCAATCGCTACACCTTTGCCAAGATCAAGATGCTGAATCGCTAAGTAGAAAAACAGATTCATCAATGCAG
>WLFB01000026.1 GCA_009703975.1 Actinomycetota bacterium
TGCCAGGTTTGACCACAAGACCAACGCGCGCATGTCTGATATCGCCATGAGTCAGCCCATCATCATCGCGACGCTGGTAGTCGATCCAAAGATCCCATGGAGTTTCGCTGGTTGAAGCATCAGCCATGTGTTTGAGTTTACTGAGCATAGGCAGGGTTGCTAGTAGCTGGGCTAAAGCATTTAACAAGGTTGATCAAAGTTTCGTCGACAAGGTTGGGCAGCTCGACGTCGTAATGTGGATTTTGAAATGTGGCGAGCAACAAGAAACCTGTTCGTCTGAGTTCGCCAACATGCGATGTGCGAATCGATTTGTATCTTCTCAATTCTGTTCGTGAGCAAATTGCTTTGAAATTTTGCTCGTGAGACAGGAAGACCGATATCAAATACAAGCCCGTCTCTTTATGGGATGCTTCTGCAGATTTGCGCAAACTATCTAACATCATCAATCCACCTCGAATTACAACAACGGCATCATCAGGAGGGCTTTCATTAGTAGGTGAAGTCGCCGCACACGCCTATGTGTGCTGAAATTAGGGTAATGGTGGGTGGTTTCGCTGAGAATATGCCGTAGATTGAAGGGGTCGATTAGGGCTCATCCTCTGATTAGATGCCACTGACCAAAAGGTTGGGGCGACCAGTCATCTCGCCGGCTAGCAAGTCTGCTGGTGAGACTTCGAAAGGCAAAATTAAAGTGGCGATCACTCCAACTAAAGATGTCATCAGCAAGCATGGACAGCACGCGACAGACTCGGGCTCACCAGAAGTACAAATTGCACTTCTAACTGAGCGAATTAACAGTCTCACCGAGCATCTCAAGAGTCATGTTAAAGACCACCACTCACGTCGTGGATTGTTGATGATGGTTGGTCGTCGTCGAAGAATGCTTGATTACATCCGAGATCGAAACATTGAGAAGTATCGAAAACTTCTTGAAGATCTTGGCTTGCGTCGTTAAACGTTCATCAACGATAAAAATATCGTTAAACAGTCACAAAGAAGAAAACAAAAATAACAACATAAACCAAACGAGCAATCTGTAGTTGGTTGTCAGTTGAGGATTTCGCGAACTGCTCTGAAAAGTTCCGCGCGTAATCCACGAAGTTCTCAACTGGGAACCGACAATTTGCTCGCTTCATAAGTCTGCAACCCGTAACGAACGGCACAGACGCGAAAGGAAATATCATGGCCGAGGCCATTTCAGTAAGCGGTCTAATTTCAGGGACCGATAGAACACTCACATTTGAGACGGGCAAACTCGCTTTGCAGTCACAAGGAGCAGTAGTAGCAAAAATCGGTAAGACGACAGTTCTTGCAACAGCGAACGCCGCAAAGGGCGTGCGTGATGGCATCGACTTCTTTCCGTTGACAGTTGACGTTGAAGAGCGCGCTTACGCAGCCGGAAAAATTCCTGGCTCGTTCTTTCGCCGCGAAGGTCGTCCAAGTCAGCAAGCAATTCTCACATGCCGACTTACAGACCGTCCGTTGCGACCAGCTTTCCCAGATGGTTACCGCAACGAAACTCAAGTCGTAATCACCGTTATTGGTGCAGACCAAACTAACCCTCATGATGTGCTGGCAATTAACGCAGCCTCGGCATCGTTCATGATCTCGGGTATTCCATTTGACGGCCCAATTGGTGCCGTGCGTTTGGCTTATAGCCAAGAGGGCAACTGGATTGCGCATCCAACATTCGAAGAAGGCGAAGAGTCGACATTTGAATTAGTCGTTGCTGGTCGTGAACTTGATAACGGCGATGTTGCCGTGATGATGGTTGAAGCAGGTGGAACCGAGAAGAGTTTCTCGTATTACGAAGCCGGCGCACCAAAAGTTAACGAAGAAGTTATTGCAAGCGGATTAGAAGCATGCAAGCCGTTCATCAAAGAGTCGATCAAGCTTCAGCGTCAACTTGTTGCAAGTGTGATTGCAACTCGTGGCGCAATCGAGCCACTTAAGTACACACCAGTGCTTGACTACACCGAAGAATTGTTTGCAGCCGTTGAAGCTGCAGCAACAACAAAGTTGCAACCAGCAATTCGTATTGCACTCAAGAGTGATCGCAACGAAGCAATTGATGCGGCAACAACTGCAACACTTGCTGAACTTGCAGAGAAGTTTCCTGCTCAAGAGAAGCAAATCAAAGAAGCAGTTCGCTCACTGACTAAAAAATTGGTGCGTAAGCGTGTTGTCGACGAAGGCATTCGTATCGACGGTCGCGGACCTGCTGATCTTCGACCGGTTTCGGCTGAAGTTGGTTTGATCTCAACTGCTCACGGCACAGGGTTGTTTCAGCGCGGTGAGACACAAGTACTCAACGTTCTGACAATGGCAATGCCGAAGATGAACCAGATGATCGACTCGATCACGCCTGAGACATCAAAGCGTTACATGCACGACTACAACATGGCCCCATGGGCAAACGGAGAAACTGGTCGCGTCGGTACGCCAAAGCGTCGCGAAATCGGCCACGGCGCACTCGCTGAGCGCGCTTTGTTTCCTGTTGTTCCGAGCCAAGAAAAGTTTGCGTACACACTTCGTTTAGTTAGCGAAGTTTTGTCGTCAAATGGTTCGACATCAATGGCGTCAGTTTGTGCATCAAGTCTTTCTTTGATGGATGCAGGTGTGCCGATTGTTGCGCCAGTCGCAGGTATCGCGATGGGTTTGATTTTTGATCAAGGCAAGTACACAGCGTTGACAGACATTCTCGGTGCAGAAGATGCATTCGGCGATATGGACTTCAAAGTTGCCGGCACCGCAGATGCAGTAACTGCATTGCAACTTGACACCAAAATCGAAGGTATCCCAAGCGATGTTTTGGCAAAAGCATTACAGCAGGCCAAAGAAGCACGCTTAAAGATTCTCGGTGTGATGAACGCAGCAATTAATGCACCACGTGCAACGGTTAACGAGAGTGCGCCAAAGATTGTTACGTTCACAATTCCGCTTGACAAAGTCGGTGAAGTGATTGGGCCAAAGGGCAAAGTAATTAACACGATTCAGCAAGAGACTGGCGCAGAAATCAATGTAAGTGATGACGGCGCAACCGGCATCATCACAATTGGATCACCAGACAACTCAAAAGTTGAAGATGCCAAGGCTCGTATTTTGGCAATCGTTGATCCACCGACTGCAGAACTCGGCGCTGTTTATACAGGTCGCGTTGTTAACACAGCGGCATTTGGCGCATTCGTAAACATTCTTCCTGGTCGAGATGGGCTTGTGCACATTTCGAAACTTGGTAACGGTCAGCGTGTGGCTCGAGTCGAAGATGTTCTGAACATCGGCGACGAAGTTCAGGTGCGAGTCGATGACATCGACGATCGTGGCAAAGTCAGCCTCAGTCTGATTGGCCCAGATGGCGAAGTCATCAAGGGCTCTGCCGGCGGTTCGTCAGGTGACGGCGAGCGTGGTCCGCGTCCAGAGAGAAATGATCGTCCGCGTTCTAATGATCGCCCGCGTTCAAATGATCGTGGTGGACGTAATGATCGCAATGATCGTCCCCGTTCAAATGATCGGAATGATCGTCCGCGCAACGACCGTAACGATCGTCCGCGTTCAAATGATCGCAGCACACCATCGGATGCAGTCAGTGTGAGTTTCGAAGAAGAGTTCGATCGCGATTTGCGAAACGATCAATAGGCATCTACTGACATGACAATTCGTGTCGGTGTTATCGGTGCCGCTGGGCGGATGGGACGAACAGTCTGTGCCGCAATTGTGGCCGACCAAAATCTAGAACTGGTTGCGGCAGTTGACTCTGCTGCTTCTGGTTCGACGGTTGAAGGCTTAACAATTGCCAAAGATTTGTCTGCGCTCGACGACGCAAAGGTTGAAGTTGCAGTTGACTTTACGGTCGCCGCCGCTTCTCGAATCAATTTGCCTTGGTTAGCACTGCATAATGTTCATGCAGTGGTTGGTACGACGGGTTTTACCGATACAGATATTGCAGAGTTTAAGAAGATGTTTGCATCCAGCAACTGCATCGTTGCGCCGAACTTTGCTATCGGCGCAGTATTAATGATGCGCTTCGCCGAAATCGCAGCACCGTTTTTTGACACGGCAGAAATTATCGAGATTCACCACGATGGCAAAGCAGATTCGCCGTCAGGCACAGCAATTGCAACTGCTAATCGAATGGCTGCGGCCAGCAGTCAGTGGGCGAAAGACCCAACTACACACGAAGCGATTACTGGTGCACGCGGTGCAAAATCGGCAGCCGGTATACCAATTCATGCAGTTCGCATGCGTGGTGTAGTTGCCAATCAAGAAGTTGTGTTAGGCACACAAGGTCAAACACTTACAATTCGCCACGACACGATCGATCGCGCGAGCTTTATGCCGGGCGTTGTGTTGGCATGCAAAAAAATCGCCGAGAACAAGGGATTCACCCTTGGACTCGACAAGTTCTTAGGTATTTAAGCGCTTTTAAAAACCGTTTATTGGCGCTTCCTGTTAACGAAGCGAATTAATCGCTGCGTCATAGTTTGGTTCGTTGGCTATTTCGCTGACGAGTTCTGTGTGCAGAATCTTGCCTTTTTCATTTGCGACGATAACCGCCCGAGCTAAGACACCCTTTAGAACGCTGCTCGTTAAATTGACACCGAATGCCGCACCAAAGTTCGACCTAAACGACGAAGCAGTCTTCACATTTGCTAAACCTTCAGCAGCACAGAAGCGTCCTTGGGCAAACGGCAAGTCGGCTGACACGCAGTAAACCTCGGTGTTGCTGAGTGAAGATGCAATCTCGTTGAATTTTCGAGTACTTGTAGCGCAAGTTGGTGTGTCGATACTTGGGAAGATATTGAAAATTACCCGCTTGCCAGCAATGTCTTTGTTGGTGATGTCTTGCAGAGCACTTGTTGTAAGCGAAAACTTAGGCAATGATTTGCCTGTTGCTGGCAATTTGCCACTCACTGAAACTGGATTGCCACCCAAAGTAACAGTTGCACCAGATTTTTTCTTCGCGACTTTTTTTGCAGTTTTTTTAGCAGTCTTTTTCTTCGTAACTTTTTTAGCAGTTTTTTTTGCAGTCTTTTTCTTTGTAGCCATGTTTTTCTCCTTGATTTTTGTGATTAGTTAGATTTTGGTCGACTTTTACGTGCCGACTGAAGTGAGGATACTACGAACAAAAGTCCGACAACCCACCACTGATACTTCTCAATGTAATTCAGAAAATCCTTAATTTGTTGTTCAAATAACTTTCCGCCGCGCCACAACACGGCGAGCTTTATTGCAATACCTATTATCAGAAGCGGCACAAATTTTTGTATCTTCATTTTGCGATGCCCTACTAAAAGGCAAACTACATTGCTTCCTGGCATCAGTACAACCATCAAAGCGCCGGCTTTATCGACGGCTCTTTCTGTCCACCTATAAATTGCGGGCAATTCGCCGACGTTACCTAAAACCCAACTTGTTGCTTTCTCTCCATACCAGCGGCCAACCAAAAATAATGCGACTCCTGCGATTAAAACTCGGAAGAAACCGATAACTGAATAACTCAACAAATCGATATACGGCACTGAAGCGAATAAATTTCGATTTCGTGAACTTAATAACAGCACAAGTTTTGGTCGCTCATCGACGAGGGCTGGGCCAATATTTGTGCCGATTGTGCCGATCACAAACAACATCGTTGTCAATGTCAATACGGCTTTTCGCATTCGTAACACGCTAGCCGACTTGCTAACTTTATTGATAATAACTAACCAGCTTTTGGGGGACTCATGAAGGGTTTAATGCAGGACACACCACTAACCATGGTGCACATTTTTGAGCGTGCCGAAAAGTACCACTCGGATAAAACAATCACGACGGCGACTGCAGTTGGCAAAGTTCGAATTAGTTATGGCGAGTGGGCAGCGCGCACGCGTCAACTTGGCGGTGCGTTGGACAAGCTCAAGATCTCAGCAGATGGGCGAGTGGCGACTTTCGGATGGAACACCGCAAGACATCTTGAACTTTATTTCGCGGCACCATGCACGGGGCGCGTTGTTCATACTTTGAATATTCGTTTGTTCCCCGAGCAACTTACATATATAGTGAACCATGCCGAAGACGAAGTCGTCTTTGTTGATCGTTCGCTGTTCGGTTTGATTGCACCACTGTTGCCGACATTCAAAACTGTGAAGCATCTCGTGATAATGAACGACGGCAAAGGTGATGTGCCCGATTCTGTAGATGGCATGCAGATGTATGACTACGAAGAATTAATCAAAGGTGTTTCAGGCGTTGAATTTAAAATCACCGACGAAAATCGTGCGGCAAGTATGTGTTACACAAGCGGCACCACTGGTAACCCAAAAGGTGTTGTGTATAGTCACCGGTCAACATTTATGCACACGATGGGAGCAATGACGGTTGATTCGCTCGGTGCGCGCGAGAGCGACATCATTTTGCCAGTTGTGCCGATGTTTCATGCCAACGCTTGGGGGCTTGCACACGCGGCAGTTGCATGCGGTGCAAATCTCGTGTTGCCTGGCCCAGACCTGTCTGGCAAAGCAATCGCCGATTTGATCGTCGAAGAAAAAGTCACCGTGGCTGCGGGCGTGCCGACCATTTGGATGAGCGTGTTGCCAGAACTCAAGGGTCGCGACACTTCTGCACTTCGGGTCATTCCTGTTGGCGGAAGTGCCGTGCCAAAAGCGTTGAGCGAGGCATACCGCGAGACCGTTGGTCTGCCGATTTTGCAGGCGTGGGGCATGACAGAGACAAGCCCAATCGCGGCGACTTGCAATTTGTCGCTTGCTGATCAGCAGAAATCAATCGAAGAGCAGGCTGAACTTCGTACAACTGTGGGCACAATCAATTTCGGGGTTGATTGTCGAGTTGTTCTTCCTGGTACGACTACTCCTGTGCCGTGGGATGGTGAGACGAGCGGCGAGTTGCAATGTGCAGGTTCGTGGATTGCATCTACTTATTACAACGACGCTCGCGCCGGCGAAAGTTTCACTGATGATGGTTGGCTGCGCACGGGCGATGTTGCGACGATGGATTCTTCAGGTCGCATTCGTCTTGTTGATCGCACAAAAGATCTTATTAAAACTGGTGGGGAATGGATCTCGTCTGTTGAGATCGAAAACGAACTGATGTCGCATCCAAAAATTAAAGAAGCAGCAGTCGTCGGTGTGCCTCACCCGAAGTGGTCAGAACGACCACTCGCGTGTGTTGTGCTTAACCCTGGCGAGTCTCTAACTAAAAATGAAGTGCTTGACTACATTCGGCCAAGGCTGGCCAAGTGGCAAGTGCCAGATGATGTTGTGTTCATTGATGAAGTGCCAAAGACGAGCGTCGGTAAATTCTCTAAAAAAACTCTTCGCGAAAAATACGCAGATTACGTTTTGCCAACCGCCTGAACTCGGCGTAAGAATTGCTTCGTTCGATCATCAATTGGATTATTAAAAATCTGTTCGGGTCGACCTTGTTCGGCGATTTGGCCCGAATCTAGAAAACAAACTCGATCACTTATTTCGCGGGCGAAGTTCATTTCGTGGGTTGCAATCAACATCGTGATACCGCTGCCTTTGAGTTCGCGCACCACATCAAGCACTTCGCCGACAAGTTCGGGGTCGAGTGCCGAGGTTATTTCATCGAGCAATAGCACTTCAGGGTTCATCGCCAGCGCACGAACTATGGCGACTCGTTGTTGTTGACCGCCCGATAGTTGGTCTGGGTATGAGTCGATCTTTTCGTCTAAGTTAAAACGCTTAAGTAACAACTGAGCGGTTGCATTCGCTTCTTGGGTTGACTTGTCAAGTACTTCGGTTAGTGCGAGCGTGATGTTTCGGCGCACGCTCATGTGCGGAAACAGATTAAAACTTTGAAACACGATGCCAATTCTGCGGCGAATTGGATCTGGGTCGCGACCAAGTTGCGAGATCTCGTCGCCGTCGAGAAAAATCGCCCCAACATCAACTGGCTCGAGTAAATTGACGCATCTCAATAATGTTGTTTTGCCCGATCCACTAGAGCCGATAAACGAAACAACCTCACCAGCGTTAACTTCAAGGTTGAGGCCAGCAAGCACTTTTCGCTCTGCGAAACTTTTGTGAACGTTATCTAGCCGAAGTTTCATCGAACCCTCGTAGCAGAGGTACGTTTGCGCTCACGGGCCAGCAAATAATCTGTCGTTCGTGTGAGCGGAATCGTGATCATCAAAAAGATAATTGCCGCGCCGATATATGGCGTGAAGTTGGCAAATTTTGCTTTATCAATATTCGCTTGGCGCAAAATCTCGATCGGCCCGATCAAACTGACGAGGGCAACATCTTTTTGCAAACTCACTAGATCATTCATTAGCGGCGGTACGACTCGGCGAATTGCTTGTGGCAAAATCACAAAGCGCATCGTCTGCGAGTTTGAAAGTCCCAAACTTCGCGATGCTGCGCGCTGTGATTCATGCACGCTGTCGATGCCAGCACGAAAAACTTCGGCAATATATGCACCATATGTGAGCACAAGTGCAACCGACCCCCAGAGAAGTGGTGAATTGAAAGGTCGTTCTAGACCTACACCCGGCACGCCGAAACCAATTAGATAAATCCACAAAATAACTGGCACACCACGCATGATGTCGATATATCCGATAACGAAAATTCGAATCGGAAACAGCGCTGGGTTACGCGAGCTGCGGGCAATTGCCAAAACTAATGCCAAAGCAATAATCGCCGGCGTTGACCAAGCAAAAATCTTGATGTCTAAAACAAATGCGTCGAGTAATCTTGGCAATGAATCAATCAATCTCTCGCCGTTAAAAAAAGATTCTTTAACGCGGTCCCAACGGGGGAGGCGCGGCACCAGAAATATAAGTAGCGAAACAACAACGACAGTGCTCAGCGCAGCGATAATGCTGCTGCGCTGGCGCTGCCGTTGTTCGAACTTCTGGCGTTGAGTTTTTGTATCCGTATTAATTAGTTTTTGACTAGTCGAGACTGATGACTGGGGCGTTCGTTTTATCGGCCAGCCAAGTCTTTTCAATTTCTGCCAAGGTGCCTGAATCTTTAATCGTTGCAAGTGCAGTGTTTACACAATCAACGAGTTTGTTGTCTTTATCAAACAACAAGCCAAAGTTGTCAGCGGCGACGGCATCACTCAGCGGAAACTGACCAATAACTTTCGAGCCTTCAATTTCAACAGCACTGATGTAGAACGCGGTTGGCAAGTCAACAACAATTGCATCAATTTGTTTTGCTTCAAGTGCTGCCTTGGCTCCTGCATTGTCGTCGTAAATAAACGGCTCATTGGTCGGCTTGATCACATTGAGAATGAAGTCAAGACTTGTTGTGCCGGATTGCGCGCCAAACTTCAGGTCTTTAAGTTCTGAAAGTTTTGTTGCACTGGCGACTGGCGAGTCTTCGAAACCGACAACAGCTTGATTTGTTGAGTAATACGGGTCGCTGAAACTCACTGTTGCTTTTCGCTCATCGGTAATCGAATACTGCTGCAAGTTGAAGTCAAAGTTTTTTGCACCTGGTTGAACTGCTTCATCAAAACCGGTGCGTACCCAAACTATATTTTCATTTGTGTAGCCGAGTTCGCTGGCAACTGCATATGCAACTGCTGCTTCAAAACCTTCACCAGACTCTGGTTTATCGCCGACAACCCATGGCTCGAACGCTGGCGTGCCAGTGGCGATGGTTAATTTGCCCTCGCTAATTGTTGGGCAGGCTGAATTTGATTCACTGCTACCGCAACTAGCAAGGCCGAGAGCGGCGACGCTGCCGAGGATAATAGCCAAGCGTGTGAGGCGTGATTTGGTGGTCATATTGGAGGTTCCTTTCCAAAGAACGTTTATTTACAAAAAGCAAAACTAGCACTACTTGACACTGAGACGGTTAGAGTCTTATTGTCTCACTATGGCTATCGCAGTTGTTGCAAACCAGGCGGCTTTCACCGAAGTAGAAACGCGTGTGCTCGATGCCACCAAGTTGGCGATTGAGAAGTGGGGAGTGTCAAGGTTTACCGTCGCCGATGTTTGTGATCTCGCTGGTGTTTCACGAGCGACCCTCTACAGAATGTTTCCAGGCGGAAAAGAAATTTTGCTCGAAGCATTGCACGTTCGTTCGCTAGATGAGTTTTTCACCACGCTTTTAGATCGTGCCGAAGGCGCAAAGTCTCTTGAAGATCTACTTGTGCGTTGTATCGTTTCGGCTACCAACGAGCTGCGCAACGATCAACACTTAGCGATGATGCTGGCCACTGAGCCAGGCACGACTCTGATGCAATTTACGATCGACGGCTTGTCGCGCATTGTGCGTGTTGCCGCTGCATATTTGGCACCTCACGTCGCAAACTTTTTGCCGAAGCGTGAAGCTGATGCATTGGTTGAAGTTTTGGCACGTCTCGTTATTTCTTACTTTTTGACGCCTTCCGATAGATACGACTTCGCCAATGAGGCGAGCGTTGTCAA
>WLFB01000027.1 GCA_009703975.1 Actinomycetota bacterium
ATTATGGCCAGTTAAGCAAGCTAAGAGAGTTGTAGTGACTGGCAAAGGCGCGGGACCGGTAATCGTGATCGGCACAACAGGCGACCCTGCAACACCAATTGAGTCGTCACGTAATGCAGCAAAAGCGTTAGAAAGCGGTATTTTTCTAACTGTTAAAGCCGAACAACACACAGGTTACGGAGTCAATACATGCATAGTTGAAACAGTTGACGCGTATCTAATTGACTTGGTTGTTCCCAAGAATGGCAAGGTCTGCGAATAAATTAATTCTGTATTTTATTAAAATCTAATCAGCGTCGTGAAATTACTTTGTCGACGCCCATCGCTGTTGCTACTGCCAAACGATCTTGTACAAGTTCGGTTTGCATTCTCGCGCCGGTTGAATCAGCAAGTCTTGTCATCATTTCGAAATTTGCAATCACGGCCGATGCATCAATAACTACAGCAAGACCTGCGATATCAATTAAATTATTGCGCGCCGCAGTCAGCGCTGCTGTGTCAAACTCGGTGGCTGCTGTTGCAAAATCAACAAGTTCCCGTGCGAAACTAACGTCGACGCCGCCAGTCGTATTTTTAACGTTTTCTAAACTAATTTCTAATCCTTGTTCGGTGCCGCTCCAACTGAGCATGCTGGCATGTGAAGTCGTTCAATAAAAACATTCACGTTGTTGCGAAACTCGAGTTGCGACAAGTTCCATTTGTACCCGTGAAAGCGTTCCACGAGTCCAATGTGGGTCGACCATTTCTTTATCTGGAATATATTGAGCGTCAGCCATCGCCCAGATCACACGGTTGGTTTCGGGCACCGCCGTAAAGGCTTGTACTACAGCCGCATTTTCGTCAGCTGGTGCGATGACTGGAACCCAGTTCAAAGTTGCATCAACAACATTTGCCGGTTTCATTCTTGATGGCTCGCCAAATGTTGCTGGCGCTAATTCTGGAATACCAAGATCTAATGCTCGACGAAAAGCCGAAACAGTCGCCACCGTGCAAACAACTCCGCACAGCTCAATAAATGCCAACGGTTCAATTTCTTGTGTGGTTCGCTGATACCAATCACGTGTCAAGGTTGCCGCATGGCGTGCAATTCTGTAAACCGCATCATGCGCTGCACTTGAAGCAAAATGTATTTGCAAATTTTTGTTCGCAACGGTTGAAACCGCAACCCACGGTGGCGATGGTTCGCTTTCGCTAACCGCAAGTAATGCCGTTTGCGCGAGTTCGCGTCTTTGTGCACCCGACCACCATGTGCCTGGCTGCGATAGCGCCGACCAGGCTTGCTCGTGCGCAAAGATTAAGTCTGCGCGAACATCGCTGATCGAAACATTGATCACATTCATTACCTGCTTACATTAGACGTATCTAATACTTATTCTAAAAAATGGCGGAAGGGGTGGGATTTGAACCCACGGTGGGCCTAAACCCACGACGGTGTTCGAGACCGTTCCATTCGTCCGCTCTGGCACCCTTCCGTTTTCAAGGCTACCGCCGAGCGCTAATTAGTCTTTGCCTCACGCAAATTTTTAAACAGATCAGTTAGAACTTCTGCGCATTGAGTTGCTAAAACTCCATGTACAACTTTTGGATGATGACCTAATCGTGGATCTGTCGCAATGTTGTACAGACTGCCAAACGCGCCAGCTTTTAGATCTGCAGCGCCAAATACAACTGTGCTAATTCGCGAATTAACAAGTGCGCCAGCGCACATTGTGCATGGCTCGAGAGTTACCACGAGTGTGCACTCTTCAAGTCGCCATCGTCCCAATAAATTTGCCGCATCACGCAAAGCCAGAATTTCGGCGTGCGCTGTCGGATCGTTGCGAAGTTCACGTTCGTTATGTCGCGACGCAATGATCACGTCATTATGAATCACGATGGCGCCGACTGGAACGTCATCGTGCGCGAGTGCGAGCCGCGCTTCAGCCAGAGCAAAATTCATCGCGTCATCGTTAGTGATCATGGCGGAGGGGGTGGGATTCGAACCCACGGAGACTTGCGCCTCACACGCTTTCCAAGCGTGCCGATTCGGCCGCTCTCGCACCCCTCCAAATCGCCCAAACAATGTGAACTGTTCGGCGTTGGCAGGCTATCTGAGCACTGCTGTAACGATTAACTAGCACGAATAACTAGCACGAATTGCTAATAACAGATTGCGGATATCGTTAAGAAACCGTTTCCGTCGAGTGAGGTGGCGGCCGGGTCCTGTGCAACGAGTGCCCAAGAATCAGGTCAGAGCCGGAAGGCAGCAGCCTTCATCGGAACCATTCGAGTGCCGCAGATCGCCTGGTCGTCACTTCAGTCGGCGGAAACGATCAAAGTTTGGAAACGCATCTGACTTCAGCACCGACAGCCACACCAAAAGTTTCAGTGTTGATGACTTGTTATAACGCAGCTTCGACGATTGAACTAAGCGTTCGCAGCATCATCGCTCAAACTTTTACCAACTGGGAGCTTGTCTTAGTCGATAACTGCTCAACCGATAACTCTTTGACTGTTGTTAAAAATCTCAATGATGATCGCATCAAAATTATTGCTCTTGACAAAAATCATGGCCGAACACCAGCACTTGCCATCGCGCTAGAAAATGCTCACGCAGAATTTGTAGCGATTCTTGATGCCGATGACATTTCAAGCCAAGATCGCTTGCAACAGCAATATGACTTTCTAACAAACAACCCAAATATTCTTGTCGTCGGCAGTTGGTATCGCAACATTGATCAACTAGGAAGCCTGATCAACGAAGTGCGAACGCCAACTACAAGTGTTGATGTAATGCGACGAATGGCGTCAGATAACCCAATAGTCAATTCGTCGGCAATGTTTCGAACCGAAAGTGCTCGCGCGGTTGGTGGTTATAACCATAATTATTTATACGCACAAGATTTTGCACTCTGGCTCGCTCTGGCAAATATCGGCGAACTAGCGATTCTGCCAAAGTTTCTAACTGATATTCGTCGAGTGAAATCATCACTGTCTACGATTTCAAGCAATAGTTTGATACTCACTGCCGATAACTACGAGTTATATCGCCAAGCACAAAAACTTCCGGGCTTGACCTTGCTCGACAAACTACGCGGCAAGCGAACAGTCGGGCTTTACGGTCTGCTTTATTCATGGCGATCGTTGCAAGCGCGAAACATAGTTCGAGCACTAGGCCTTTTGATTCAAAACTTGTGGGCATTGCCTTTAGTTGTGTTTGAGTTATTGCGAAAGGGTTTTTATTCGCTCAAGTCGATCTAGTAAATGTGTTGCGCCAAATTTTTCTAACATCCCGGTGAACTCTGGTTTGGCACCATTCCACTTCCAACTATCTACAGAACCGACTGGTACATCTTGCACCAATGTGGCGATAGTTCGAAACAGTTCGGCATCTTTTCGTTGAGTGCGTAATGTTGTTGCAAGTTTTTCTGCACCGCGCAACGTTGTTAAGCCATCAGTTTTCCATTGTTCATGATCATCAGGTATCGCATCAAGGGCGATATACCGAGCAAGCACTGTTGACGCACTCTTGGCTCCCCAACCAGGCAACCCTGGAAACCCATCAGCGGTATCTCCAACTAGTGCCAAATAATCTGCGATTGATTCGGGGCCAATACCAAACTTCTCACGAATAGCAGATTCGTCAAGCACAATATTGTTGCGCCGGTCAACCTGAACAACTCTTCGACCACTTACGCATTGACCTAAATCTTTATCTGGCGTCAAGATTCGCACTTGATGAACGCGACGGTCTTCACACGCCACAGCCACGCCAGAAGCCAACGCATCGTCAGCTTCGTATTTCTCCATTGCCCAAACCGTTACGCCCATCGCTCGCAGCGCGTCTTCAACAATTGGTATCTGCTCAAGTAAAACTGGCTCCATACCTTCACTGGTTTTGTATCCGGAATAAAGTTCGTTACGAAAACTTTCAATGACATGATCAGTCGCCACTGCAATGTGAGTTGCGCCATCTGCAAGTAGTTGCAGAGTCGAAGTCAAAATCCCAATTGTCGCCGCAAATGGTGGCGGTTCTTTATCTCGAATCGCAGAGCCGTAATGCTGTCGATACATTTCATATGTACCGTCGATTAAGTGAACTTGCATTTATCCAACTTAGTTGCCTAGCTAAAAACCCTCGGCAATCGGTCGCCAAGAAATATACAGACGAGTGTTCCGAGCGTCAGATATGGAGCAAAAGCGAGCCTGCGTTTTAACGACCCACGCCCAACTGCAATCAGACTCACCCCAATCACACTGGCACTGAGACACGCGATAAAAATTGCCCAAACCGGCTCGTTGTATCCGAGAAATCCCAAATACCAACCAAGAACTGGCACGAGCCGAACATCTCCCCCGCCCAACCCGCCTGGCGCAATTTTGTTTATTACAGCAAACAAAAAGCCACTGGCTAAAGCACAAACCAACGCGGCAACAATTGAACCATAACTATCTGCACGAATTGCACTGATTAGCAAAAACAAAACACCAGTCACGCCAATTAAATGTGTAACGCTTCGAACTAATTGATGTGTCAAGGCATCAATCATCGTCTGCAGAATTAATCCACTACACAAAATTGCATAGGCAACTTGTAAATCCCAACTTGAAAATCGTATTCGAATTAAAAATGCAAAGGACACGCCGAGCGCTATGCCCAAAATAGTTAATTTCAGCCGCGAAATGACTATCTGCGAATCAATTTCAAAATTAAATTTCTTGGCAGTTGCGCCCACCAACGCACCAACTACAGCACCGACGAAAGTCGTCAGCGCAAAAACCACGACTTTGTTTTTACTCCTGCACTAACTCAATTAGCGTGCCGAAACTACCTTTTGGGTGGACAAACGCAACTGTTGTGCCGCGCGAACCTTTACGCGGAACATTGTCGATCGGTTTTGCACCGGCATCAATCATTGATTGCAATGCCTGCGCACAATTCGCGACACGATAACCAATGTGATGTAAACCCTCACCGCGCTTTTCAAGCGATTTTGCAACCGGAGAATCTGGTCGAGTTGGTGTCAACAGCTGTACATAGCTCTGCGCAACTTTTAGCAATGCTTCTTCGACTCCATCTTGCTCGACAATTTCGCGATGAGCAACAGTTGCCCCAAATGCTCGCTTGTAGTAATCAATAGCAGCCTCTAGATCATTAACCGCAATTGCCACATGGTCAATCTCGGTTAACAACATTTCTGGTGAATCACTTATCTCACTCATCTCGCTCGTCTCTCTCGGGTCAAACTATTTCGCTCTTCTGAAAATAGTGAACTTGTCTTCACCAATTTTTGCGCGCAATTCGTGATCGGTGATACCCAAACCTTCTTCTGGGGCAAGACACAACACGCCGAGTTTGCCTTCGTGCAAATTTTGATGAACTTGGTAAGCGGCTGTACCGGTTTCTTCAAGAGAAAAAACTTGTGATATCACCGGATGAATCATGCCTTTGCTAATCAATCGATTTGCGTCCCATGCTTCGCGATAATTCGCAAAGTGCGAGCCAACCAGACGCTTCAAGCGCATCCAAAAGTGTCGATTATCAAACTCCAACATAAAACCACTGGTTGCAGCACACGTAACAACAGTTCCACCGCGCTTGACGACGTACATTGACGCGCCGAAAGTTGATCGACCTGGGTGTTCAAAAACAATATCCGGGTCTTCGCCAACAAGTCCACGAATGTCCTTGCCGAGACGACGCCACTCGCTTTCGTTATGCGTATTGTCGTCGTTCCAAAATTTGTAATTTGCAGTTTTGCGGTCAATAACCGCGTGACATCCGAGTTCGTGAAGAATTTTTGCTTTTTCTGGTGAGCTCACGACGCCAACAGGTATTCCTCCGCCGTTGAGAACATATTGCACGGCATATGCACCAATGCCACCCGTTGCACCCCAAATCAATACGACATCACCTTGTTTCATCGCCGCACCATTTTTCGAAACCAGCATGCGATAACTCGTGCTGTTACACAATGCATTAACCGCAGATTCTTCCCATGAAAGATGCTTTGGTTTCGGCATCAACTGATTTGCCTTGAGCACTGCGAGTTCTGCCAACCCGCCGAAGTTTGTTTCGTATCCCCAGATGCGCTGATTGGTTGCCATCATCGAGTCATCATGTGCTGACGGGTCTTGGTCATCTAAGTGATTGCAATGCGCAGTGACTTTGTCGCCAGGCTTCCAGTTGCGCACCGCAGTGCCAACTCGCAACACGACACCCGCAGCATCACTGCCAAGAACGTGATAATCCAAATCATGTCGCTTAGCCCACTCACTCTCGCGCGCAAGTCGAGCGAGTGCACCAAAAGTGCTGACGGGTTCAAAAATAGCGCTCCACACCGTATTGAAATTGATGCTGCTGGCCATCACTGCAACCAAACATTCATCCGGTGCAAGTTCTGGTGTTGGCACTTGCCCAATATGGACAGTTTTTCTTGGGTCTTTATCTTTTGATGCAACCCCTGCAAAAACAGTTTCTTCAGACTTCAAAATATGTGCTGCACGATAGGTCGCCGGGATTTTCAACTTAGCGAATGTCTCGCTATCGGCATCTGCCATGATTGCTTTTAAGATTTCCTGCATGTATTGAGATTACTAAGCCAAACGGACAAGATATAAACCTAAGAACTATTTCAAACGAGAAAACTAGCCAGTTGGGCTCTACTCTTAAAACAACAAATTAAAAGGAGTCACCATGCCAGGTTCATATATTGTCGCAGGAGCAAGAACGCCAATCGGAAAGATGAGCGGAGCGCTGGCTTCATTTAGTGCGGCGGAACTTGGAGGTTTCGCAATTGCCGAAGCGTTGCGTCGCGCAGGTGTTGCACCACACGAAGTTGAACACGTAATCATGGGTCAAGTTTTAACTGCAGGTCAAGGTCAAGTACCTTCACGACAAGCAGCCGTAAAAGCCGGTATCCCAATGAATGTGCCAAGTATCAATATCAACAAAGTTTGTTTGTCCGGCTTGAATTCGATTTATCTTGCGGATCAAATGATTTCAAATGGTGATGCAGACATCGTTATCGCCGGCGGCATGGAGAGCATGACGAATTCTCCATATCTTGCGATGGGTGCACGCAGCGGTTTTCGTTTTGGCGATGTTCAATTACTTGATGCAATTCAGCGCGATGGTTTATGGTGTGCGTTTGATGCATGCCTAATGGGTCTTGGCACCGAGCGATACGCAGCCGGCGACATTAGTCGTGATGCACAAGATGATTTAGCAATGAAGAGCAACCAGCGCGCCGCCGCAGCAATTGCTGCCGGCAGACTTGCCGATGAAATTGTTTCAATTTCGATTCCACAACGTAAAGGTGATCCTGTTGTGATTAGTGCTGATGAAGGTGTGCGTGCGTCAACCACAATGGAGTCACTCGCATCACTTAAGCCAGCGTTTGACAAAAATGGCACCGTTACAGCAGGCAACGCCAGCCAAATCAGTGATGCCGGTTCAGCAATCGTGATGATGTCAAAACGTGCTGCCGAAAAACGTGGTGTCAAACCACTTGGTGAATTTGTTAGTTATGGAATGGTGGCAGGCCCAGATAACGCTTCGTTATTGCATCAACCAAGTCGCAGCATTCTTAAAGCCCTCGAACGCGTTGGCAAAAAAGTATCTGATGTCGACTTGTTTGAAATCAATGAAGCATTTGCTGCAGTTGGCATCGCCTCAATGCGCGAACTAAAAATCTCAGATGAGATCGTCAACGTCAATGGTGGCGCAATTGCACTCGGTCACCCAATTGGCATGAGTGGCAATCGTTTAGCTCTCACCTTGCTTCACGAATTGCGTCGTCGTGGCGGCGGCCTTGGTGCTGCTGCATTGTGTGGCGGTGGCGGTCAGGGTGATGCGCTGATTGTTCGTGCTAGCTAACAAATTAATTAGCTAGCTCATTAGCCCGAGACTTCGCGACGACCTTCAAGAGCACGACCAAGAGTTAGTTCATCGGCGTACTCTAAATCTCCACCAACAGGTAGCCCGCTGGCAATTCGCGTTACTTTTACCCCAAGCGGTTTCAAAATACGAGCTAAATACATTGAGGTCACGTCACCCTCAGTATTTGGGTTCATGCACAAAATAACTTCTTTGACGCTTTCGGGCTCGATTCGCACTAGAAGTTCACGAATTTTAAGTTGCTCAGGGCCGACACCATCTAGCGGATTAATCGCACCAAGCAACACGTGATATCGCCCGCGAAACTCACCGGTTTTTTCTATCGCAACTACATCTCGTGATTCTTCTACTACACAAATTGTTGTCGAGTCACGTCTGTCGTCGCTGCAAAAATGACAGAGCGTCGTCTCGGCAAAATTCGAGCAACGTTCACAAAAGCGCACAGTTGCTTTTGCTTTGGTGATCGCGTCTGAGAGATGTTCAACATCACGATCCTCACTTTTAATCAAATAAAACGCGATTCGTTGCGCCGATTTCGGTCCAATTCCGGGTAGCCGAGAGAGTGCATCGATAAGCGCTTGCATCGGTTGTGTATAAGCCGAAACCACTATTGCCTACTTCTTATCGTCAATTATTCGCGATCCAGGAAACGCTTTTGCTAATTCATCAATCGGAGATGAGCGAGTGCCTTTTGGTGCTTTCGTTGTCTCAGATAAATCAACAGGCTCTTCAATTTCTTCATCAATTAACTCAGGTGAGTTTTGCTTGCTATTTCGGTTGCGCTTCGACTCGCCAACAACAAAATTTAATTTGATTTGTTTGCCAGAAATCGTCTTGAGCGAAAGAGAAATGGCCTCAAGATGTTCGCTTGATTTCGCTATGTGCACATCACTCGGCGCCGACAATGTGATTACACCATCTCGACACTCAACTATATTCATCGCGCTAAACAACGCACGCACCATTGGCTTTTGCGCAGCAACAACTTCGGGCCAACGACGTTTGACTTCATCATCACTCAGACCTGCAGTCGGTTCAAGTTTTTGATTAGTCGCTACATCTGGCACACTCGCCAACGTGATCGTTGGTTCACTTGCCGGCTTGCTAGTCGATGCTGCAACCGGGGCAGCATTCGGAACCACCACGAGTGGAGTCGCCCGTCCACCTAATTTTGCACGACCCGTATTTGGATCGACCAAAACTGGTCTTGTCATCGGCCCGGTCGGGTCTCGATTAGCCACAACCCCTGCTTCTAATCTTTCAATACGCGACATCAACGCGGCGATATCGGTATTTGAATTTTGCCTTGTGAGTTTTACTAATGAAACTTCAAGCAACAATCGAGCATCCGGTGCGTGCCGTATTTCAATTAACACTTCTCCGAGAACTTCAATCGCCCGAACAACACTGCTTGCGCCCATACGCCGAGCTTGGTCACTCACGATTTCGGCACGTTCTTTAGGAAGTTGAACAAGTTCTGGCGCCATCAACGACAAGAACAGATCGCGCAAGTTTCGCACGATGTCTTCAGTGAGTGCACGCGGGTCGGCGCCGAATTGCACTGATGCTCCAACAGCAGCAAGTGCACGACCTGGATCGTGATCAATAAATGCTTCAATGAATTCATCTAGAGATATCTGCTCATCAACTTCACCGCCAGAAGCAACCGCAAGTTCAAGTGCAGAGAGTGTGTCGCGCACAGAACCACCACCAAGTTTTACGACGCGATCAATTGCATCTGCGCTAATTACTAGTTTTGCGTCGGCCACGACCCAATTGACGTGATCCTTTAATTCTTGCATCGGCAAAAGATGAAATTGCAAATGTTGCGTGCGGCTTCGGATCGTCTCGCTAACTTTTTGCGGGTCAGTAGTCGCCAACACAAACACAACATGTTCAGGAGGTTCTTCGAGAGTTTTCAATAATGCTGCTTCAGCGGGTTTGGAAAGCATGTGAACTTCGTCAAGAATAAAAACACGATGCCGACCCGGGTTGCCAAGCGCGGCGCGTTCGATTAGATCACGCATATTGTCTACGCCGTTGTTGCTCGCAGCATCCAACTCAAGTACGTCGTAACTTGAACCAACATCTATTGAAACACACGAATTACATTTTCCACATGGCTCACCATCTTTTAGATTTTCGCAGTTAAGCACTTTCGCTAGAATTCGTGCAGTAGAAGTTTTGCCCGTCCCACGAGGCCCAGAAAATAAATACGCCTGACCTTCGCGATTATTAATCACCGCATTGCGCAGAGCGCGCACGACATGGTCTTGACCTTTTAGCTCGTCAAAGCGGCGTGGCCTATATCGTCGATAGAGAGATTGCGTTGCCATTTCGTAGCGAGCCTATCTATAGGGTGCTTCATGCTTGAACACATGCTTGAACACGGGTCAAAATAAGTAACGTATAAAGATTAGTAATCTATATATCTATGGAAATGACTAGAACA
>WLFB01000028.1 GCA_009703975.1 Actinomycetota bacterium
GGCGCAATCATGATCACGTCGACACCTTTTGGTGGCGCGATGCGCTCAAAGCGAATATTAAAACCGTGTGCGAACGCAATCGCTTTGCCGTCTGCGAGATTGGCTTTGATGTGCTCGTCATAAATCTTTTTTTGCTCCGTGTCTGGTGCAAGAATCATGATCACATCAGCCCACTTTGTGGCATCAGCAATTGCCATCACTTTGAGCCCAGCAGCAGTTGCTTTGGCAGCCGACGACGAACCGTCACGCAAACCAACGACTACATCGACACCAGACTCTTTAAGGTTCAGCGCGTGGGCATGACCTTGCGAACCGTAACCAACAATCGCAACTTTTTTTGAGCGAATAATCGATGGGTCAGCATCTTTCTCGTAGTAAACATTTGCAGCCATTAGTTTGCCTTTCCCTTGGTTTCTTTCACTGCACGAACTCGTGCAATGCGATCTAATTTTGGCAGCGCAACCCGGCCGGTGCGCTGTGATTCAATGATTCCATATTGTCGCAGCAATTCTGAAAAATCGTTCAATTTTTCTGGACTTCCATCCAGGCTTACGCTTAAAGCCTCAGGCCCAACCCCAAGAATCTTGCCTTCGAAGATATTGGTCAGTTCAACGATTTGACCACGTTGCTCTGGCGTCGATCGCACCGTGGCGACCATTAATTCACGCTCTACTGAGTTACGAGGATCAAGCTCAGAGATGCGCACTACATCAACAAGTTTGAACAACTGTTTGACCATCTGTTCGAGAGTTGCGCTCTCAAGGTCTACGACGATCGTGATGCGACTGTAATCTTCTTGTTCAGTTGGTGCGACTGCGAGCGAGAAAATGTTGTACCCGCGACGTGCAAACAACGATGCGACACGAGCCAGAACACCCGGTCGGTTTTGCACCAACACCGAGAGCACATGATGATTTGACGCCGTGCCGTGTGGATTATTTCCGGTCATCGCAAAAACTCCCGTCGCTTTTCTTGAGATGGTTGCAACATAATTTCGTCGTTGCCTTTGCCAGCAGCAACCATCGGAAAGACTTGCTCAGTTGGCTCGACTCGAAATTCAACTACGACTGGACGGTCGTTGATGCTGTTTGCTTTTTCAATGGCTGATTCAACTTCTTCAGGCGAGTCAACACGAATGCCAACGCATCCCATTGCTTCAGCCCATTTGATGTAGTCGGGCACTGTCTCAGAAAAGTGAACTTGACTGTAACGATTGTCGTAGAACATCTCTTGCCATTGACGAACCATGCCAAGATTTGAGTTGTTCAAGATGCCGACCTTGATCGGAATTTGTTCAACTGATGCGGTGATTAATTCTTGAGCAGTCATCTGAAAGCAACCGTCGCCGTCAATTGCCCAAACTGTTTTGTCTGGGCGACCAACTTTTGCGCCAATTGCAGCGGGCACCGAAAAACCCATCGTGCCAAGACCACCAGAGTTAACCCAGGTGTACGGTTCGTTGAAGTGCCAATACTGACTCGACCACATTTGATGTTGTCCGACACCTGAAACAAGAATTGTGCCATCTGGCGATGCATCACGAAGTTTTTCGAGACAATACTGCGGCTTGAGTGCCGCACCAGGTGCACTTGGCTCATAAGCGAGAGGGAAATTTTCTTTCCAACCGTTGACGCGACTACGCCAAGCCGAAATATCTTCTTGCACCATCGTGCCAGCAAGCAAATCTCGTATTGCGATAATCATTTCTTCGATTACGAGTCGACAGTCACCAACGATTGGCACGTCTGGCTTGCGAACCTTGCCTTGCTCAGCAGGATCAATATCAACGTGAATAATTTTCGCACCAGGTGCAAATGCTGAAACTTTGCCTGTTACGCGGTCATCAAATCGCGAACCAAGCGCGATCAACAAGTCTGCTTTTTGTAATGCAGTCACTGCGGTTGCGTTGCCGTGCATTCCTGGCATACCTAAACACAATGGATGATTATCAGGAAACGCACCGCGCGCCATCAACGTTGTGACGACCGGAATCTGTGTGAGTTCAGCAAGTTCTCGCAACGCATCAGCGGCACGGGCCTTGAGTACGCCACCACCAACGTAAAGAATTGGTTGTTTTGATTCGAGGATTAATTTTGCCGCCTCTTTAATCATCCGCGGATGACCTTTAGTTGTTGGCTTGTATCCAGGCAAACTATCTATAACTTCGTCATCTGTTGGCCAATGCCAATCCATCATGTTTTGTAGAACATCTTTTGGCACATCAATTAAAACTGGACCAGGTCGACCAGTTGTTGCGATATGAAATGCTTGACGAATCGCCATCGGTAAATCATCTGCGCTCATCACAAGTTCGTTGTGCTTTGTGATGCTACGCGTGATACCAACTGTGTCACATTCTTGAAACGCGTCAGTACCGATTGCACTCGTTGGTACTTGACCAGTTATTGCAACCATCGGAATTGAATCCATAAATGCATCACAAAGCGGTGTCACTAAGTTTGTTGCAGCAGGACCACTCGTTACCATCGCGACACCCGGGCGACCAGTCACGTGGGCATAACCTTCGGCCATGTGGCCGGCACCTTGTTCGTGGCGAACAAGAATATGGCGAATGCTTGACTTGATCAATGGGTCATATGCAGGCAAGATGCAGCCACCAGGGAGACCAAACATCACATCAACATTTTCTAGCTCGAGACCTTTGATCAGGGCTTGTGCTCCTGTGATTTGTTGATTCGATTTCATTTCCACTCTCCTACTTTTGCTACTTAATGATTTTGGCTTTTCTAATTGATTTTGGGTAATAAAAAAACCTCCCTGACGGGAGGTTGTCGGCGCACGCTCTTTGAGCGCGCGCCTAGAGAATAACTACGACAGATGCGCGATAAAGACCTTTTGTTTTAAACACTTCTTTAAGTGTGGCAGCAAATCACGGCTGTTCGCAACCTGCGTTTGGAGCTATCTAAACCGTTAAAGCGCACGACTAATACTCGCTACGAATCGCTGGTTTTCACCTGAAAAAGATACTCTGCCCATACTCGCAAACAATAAGGGGTTAACTCCAATGAAAGTCTTACAAACACCAGATTCGCAATTTGAAGGCCTCGCCGACTGGCCATATCAGCCGGTCTACACGATGATCGACACTACGTCCATGTCTATGTCTGCGTCTATTTCTGCGTCTGATGCTGTCGCCTTACGGGTACATCACATTGACGCTCGCCCACAAAATGAAACCTCAGGCGATGGTGTTGAAACCGTTTTGTGTATGCATGGCGAGCCAAGTTGGTCATATCTATATCGCAAGATGATTCCAAGGTTTGTCGCAGCAGGTCACCGTGTTGTTGCACCCGACCTCATTGGCTTTGGTCGCAGCGATAAACCAACTGAAACGACTGACTATACATATGAGCGTCATGTTGATTGGATGACCCAATGGCTGATGGCCAACGACCTGAAAAACCTAACTTTGGTTTGTCAAGACTGGGGCGGATTAATCGGTTTGCGACTAGTCGCGGCCATGCCAGAAAGATTTTCGCGGGTTGTCGCCGCGAATACGTTTCTAAATACTGGCGAACGTCCTGCAAGCGAAGCATTCATGGCTTGGCGAAAATTCAGTCAAGAGACACCGGTTTTTGACGTAGGCAGAATTATGCGGGGTGGGTGCAAGGTGAAACCATTTGCAGACGAATTGCGAAGAGCTTATGACGCACCGTTTCCTGATGACAGTTACAAAGCCGGTGCCAGAGTGTTTCCGACGCTTGTGCCAATTTCACCTGAGAGTCCTTCTGCACGCGAAAACGTTGAAGCATGGAAGTCGCTTCGCAAATTTGAAAAACCATTTCTAACTGCATTCAGCGACAGTGACCCAGTAAGTGCAGGTGGAGATAGATATTTTCAACGTGAGATTCCTGGATGTGCCGGTCAAGCACACACAACGATTACGAACGCAGCACACTTTTTGCAGGAGGACGCGGGTGAGAAATTTGCTGATGTCGTCAATCAATTCATTGCCGCGAATAAGTAAGAGCAATAACAATGATCAGCCTTTGTGAGTAAATATCGCCGAATAGCTTTGGCGCTAGCGCTTGATATTTTTAGCGTGTTGCTATTTGTTGCAGTTGGTCGACGCAATCACAACGAAAGCGCAGGCATCTCGGGTGTCGTCGAAGTTGCACTGCCGTTTTTAATTGCGCTCGTCTGTGGTTGGGTTCTATCTCGAGCATGGCAAAAACCAGATGCAATTAAGAATGGTGTAGTTATTTGGCTAATCACAGTTGTGCTTGGCTTACTACTGCGTAATTTAATTTTTGGCCGCGGTATCGCTACGCCATTTATTATCGTCGCCACAGTTGTGCTCGGCGTTTTACTGGTTGGCCGCCGGCTCGCTATGCGAGTTATTCGATGATGTTGGTGATTGCGCCGCGATCTGCGCCTTGGGCAAGCTTCGCGAATTTAGCCAACACACCACTCGTGTAACGCGGCGGGTTCGGCTTCCAACCTTTTTTACGATTGAGCATTTCTGCATCAGAAATTAGCAAATCAATTTTCAACGATGGCACGTCAATCAAAATTTTGTCGCCGTCATTAATAAATGCAATTGGCCCGCCATCGGTTGCTTCTGGTGCGACATGACCAATACAAAAACCCCATGTGCCACCACTGAATCGGCCGTCGGTAATTAATGCACAGTCGCTGCCGCGACCTGCACCTTTCATCGCACCAGTGATCGCCAACATTTCGCGCATGCCTGGGCCACCTTTCGGGCCTTCATAACGAATCACGAGCACAGTGCCGGGTTTAATATCGCCCGACATAATTGCCGCCATTGCACCATCTTCGCCGTCAAAAACTCGAGCAGGCCCTTCGAAGTGCATTTGATCGGCTGAAAGGCCGGCGACTTTGACAACTGCACCGTTAGGGGCAAGTGAGCCGCGCAAAATATTTAATCCGCCCTGAGCATGAATTGCATTTGACAACGGATGAATCACTTCACCATCGGGTGCTGGCGGATTAATCTCAGACAAGTTCTCGGCCATTGTCTTGCCGGTAACAGTTAGAACATCACCGTGCAATAAACCAGCGTCAAGCAAATGCTTCATCACAACGGGCACGCCACCAACACGATCAATGTCGGTCATGTGATACTTGCCGCCAGGTTTCGTATCGGCAATGTGCGGCACCTTTGCCGCGATGCGATTGAAGTCATCAAGTTCTAAAGCGACACCCGCTTCATTAGCAATCGCCAACAAATGCAACACTGCATTTGTGCTGCCACCCAACGCATTTACAACTGCGATCGCATTCTCGAATGCTTTCTTGGTCATGATGTCACGCGGATAAATACCCAGACGCAACAGGTTGACGACGGCCGCACCGGCGCGTTGCGCATCTTCATCGCGACGCGAATCAATAGCTGGAGGCGAAGCACTGCCAGGCAAACTCATGCCGAGTGCTTCGGCGATACTCGACATTGTGTTGGCAGTGAACATTCCGCCACAGGCACCTTCGCCGGGGCAAGCCTCGCGTTCAATTTCGCCAAGTTCGTCTTCGCTCATTTTGCCGGCCGCACATGCTCCGATTGCTTCAAACACAGTCGTGATGTCAATATTTTTGCCATTGTGAATGCCTGGCAAAGTTGAACCGTTATACACAAACACGCTCGGTAAATTAAGTCGCGCCGCGGCCATCAACATTGCCGGAATGCTCTTGTCGCAACCCGCCAGACCGACAAAACCATCAAAGCGTTCGGCGTGCATCACTGTTTCAACACTGTCGCAAATAACTTCACGGCTGACTAATGATGCGCGCATGCCTTCGTGGCCCATGCTGATGCCGTCGCTAACGGTGATCGTGCCAAACTCAAGAGCAACGCCACCCGCTTCGCGCACTCCGATTTTGGCGCGAGCAGCAAGACGTTTCAGCGAAACATTGCACGGCGTTACTTCATTCCATGAAGATGCAATCGCAACTTGCGGCTTTACCCAATCGTCATCGCCCAAACCGACGGCACGCAACATTGCGCGCGATGCGGCTTTTTGTATTCCATCAGTTACGTCGCGACTCCGAGGTTTGATATTTACAGGCGTGCCAGGATCACGAGCGTTCATATATTACGAGACTAGTTGCTTATCGTCTTTCGAACTCTTCAAGTAGCTGACCAATACAGGGATTAGATATACGAAATACGCACCAACACGCAGACGCTCGGGGCTTGCGTGCCAGCCAAACAAGCCCTTCATGAAATCGTAAAATGTTCCACCCGATGCTGACCACGCACCTGAGTTGATTGTCCAAGCCGGTGTAATCAATAGACCAGTCTCCCAGCCAATTAACTCACGAATCTCATGCACCGCTTTACCAGCAAGACCGGCAGCGAATAGCAATAGCAAGATTGCTGTGACGTTGAAAAATGCTTTCAGGTTGATTCGACTGCCCGCTTTATACACGGCTAGACCAAGTGCGGCTGAAACAACTAATCCGATGAGACCACCGATCACAACTGACGACCCAGATGCAGTTTCAGTTTTCGCGCCGAGTAAAAATAATGCCGTTTCTAGTCCTTCGCGAAAAACCGCAACGAATGCGATCGTAAACAAAACGGTTTTTGATGAACCATCAACTTTGCTGCGAAGATTGGAACTCAAATTTCGTGCATTTGCACGCATCCAGAAAATCATTTGCGTTAAGACCAACATCGCGGCTACCGCAATTGCCCCCTCAACTGCTTGTTCGACTTTGCCATTAAGACCGTTGACAAAAACAAATACAAGCGTGCCGACGATCGCGCAAACCGCAATCGCAACAAGAGTGCCAAACCACACCACTCGATTTTCGGCGCGGCGATTTGTCTTCGCCAGATAAGTCAGAAGGATGGAGATAATTAGTGACGCTTCAAGACCTTCGCGTAAAGTGATCAAAAAACTAGAACCCACAATGACTCCTTTTATATAAGAGAATATGAATAAATGAATATGTCGCTAATTATTTAAATCAGTTAGGTTACCCTAACACAATGTTAGGCTAACCTTACAAATCAACAACTTAAATGTCACGCGCTCTTTTTTGCTTGTAAAAGTGCGGTAATCACTTTGCCGTCGGCCTTTCCTTTTGAAGATTTCATAACTGCGCCGACTAACGCACCAAGTGCTTTTTCTTCGCCACTGCAATATTTTTGCCAAGCACCAGGTTCGGCTGCAATTGCCGCATCGACCATTGCCTCAACTGCGCTTGTATCAAGTGCCTCAAAACCACGTTTTGCCGCCATCGCTAAAACGTCACCACCCCCAGCTTCAATTAAATCTGTGAGCAAAGTTTTTGCTTGAGTTGAAGTTACTTTTGCATCGCGCTCTAAAACTGTAAGTGCTGCTAAATCTTTTGCCGATACTTTTGGAGATGCACCCTGCTCAGCAAATGCTTGTTGCACATATATAACCGCGCGACGCGCATCACCGCCTGCAGAAATAACCTCTCGAACATAATCATCTTGTCCGCGTTCAACGACGACAATCGCTGATTCTCCGTCTTTGTCAACTCCACAAAGTTCAGCCAATGCTTGCCGTCTTGCAGCGGGTAAAACTGGCAACGCCGCACGCACCGCTTCAATCCATGCTGGATCAGGAACAAGTGGCACAAGGTCGGGCTCCAAGAAGTATCTGTAGTCGTCAGCATCTTCTTTGGTACGCAATGTTTCGGTGCGACCAGTTGAGTCATCCCAGTGACGTGTTTCTTGGCGAATTGTGCCGCCACTTTCAATTAAATCAACTTGTCGACGTGACTCATAGTCAATCGCCCGACCAACAGAGCGAATCGAGTTGACGTTCTTTATCTCGCAACGAGTGCCAAAAGGTGTTCCGGGTTTGTGCACCGAGACATTGACGTCGCAACGCATTGACCCCTCTTCCATTTTCGCATCGCTTGCGCCAACGGCCAACAAAATAGAACGCAACTCGGCAACATACTGGCGGGCTTGCTCTGACGTTCGGATATCTGGTCGTGAAACAATTTCAACGAGCGGCACACCAGCGCGGTTGAAATCAATCAGCGAATAATCACTGCCATGAATACGCCCAGATGCTCCACCAAAGTGTGTTGATTTGCCCGTGTCTTCTTCAAGGTGAGCGCGTTCAATGCCGATGCGCACATCACCTGGCAACATTAAGTGACCATCAATATTCAAGGGATGGTCATATTGTGTTATTTGAAAAGCCTTTGGCAAATCAGGATAAAAATAATTCTTACGATGAAAAGTACATGGTTGAACTTTGCAGTTAAGTGCCAAACCGATTCGCATTGCAAGTTCAATTGCGTGTTTATTCAACACCGGCAAGGCACCAGGTAAACCCAAAGTAACTGGATCAATGTTTGTGTTTGGTTCGTCACCGAAACGATTCGCACTTGCACTAAACATCTTTGTTTTCGTCGCGAGTTCAACGTGAACTTCAAGGCCAACAATTAACTGCCAACCGTTAGGAAGTGCTGCGACTTCACTCACGACGCACGCTCAAGTTCTGCCGCGACTTTGAACATTGCTTGTTCACCCAATGTTGAAGCCAAAACTTGGACGCCGACAGGCATTGAATCGGCGCCGACACCAAATGGCACACTCATTGCCGGGTGACCAGCCAAGTTCGTCGGAATCGTAAACACGTCACACAAATACATTGCTAACGGGTTATCAGTTTTAGAGCCAAATTTGAATGCCACTGACGGCGAAGTCGGTGTCAGAATCGTGTCGACACTTTGGTACGCACGCGCAAAGTCATCTGAAATTAGTCGGCGAACTTTAAGCGCCTTGCCATAATAAGCATCAAAATAACCTGCTGACAATGCGTATGTGCCGAGCATGATTCGACGCTTAACTTCATCACCGAAACCGGCTTCGCGAGTTGCGGCATACATCGAGTTTAAATCCGCTGCATCAACTCGATTGCCGAAGCGAACGCCGTCGTAACGCGCCAAGTTGCTGCTGGCTTCCGCAGGCGCAATTAAATAATAGGCAGTTAAGCAATACTGCAACGACGGCAATTTGACATCAACGATTGTCGCGCCCTCACTTCGCAACGCATCAAACGCTGCTTCAAGGCGCTCAAGAACATCTGGTTCACAACCTTCTGGCAAATCAGTGACTCGTCCAATTCGCATACCTTTAACGCCCTGATCTAGAACCGAAACTAGCGATAGCGCAGGTTGCGGAATCGAAGTTGAATCCATCGGGTCGTGACCCGAAATAGTTTCGAGCAAAGTTGCTGCATCACGCACATCACTCGTGAAAGGACCAATTTGATCGAGACTGCTAGCAAATGCAACAAGCCCATAACGCGAAACAGTTCCGTAGGTTGGCTTTACGCCAACAACGCCACACAACGCAGCGGGCTGACGAATGCTGCCACCCGTGTCGCTACCAAGTGATGCTGCTGCGAAACCTGCCGCGACTGCAGCCGCACTACCACCGCTTGATCCGCCGGGCACACGTGAAATGTCATGTGGATTTCTTGTCGGACCAAACGCCGAGTTCTCAGTGCTTGAACCCATCGCAAATTCATCGAGGTTTGTTTTGCCGACGATAACAGCACCAGCGTTGCGCAGTTTCGTTACAACAGTTGCATCGTATGGTGGCTTCCAGCCTTGCAAGATTTTTGAAGAGCAAGTTGTCTCGACTCCCCGCGTGCACATGTTGTCTTTCAAAGCAATGGGCACGCCAGCAAGCGCACCAACTTTTTTACCAGCCTTGACATCGTTATCTATTTGCCCAGCGTCATTCCGCGCTTGTTCTGCTGTGACCAAATTGAATGCATGAATTTCAGATTCTCTGGCACTGATTCTCGTCAAATATTCTTCAACTACGTCACTTGCCTTTAACGTGCCACCGCTGACACCAGATGCAATTTCAACAAGCTTTTGCATTTGTTAAACGTCAA
>WLFB01000029.1 GCA_009703975.1 Actinomycetota bacterium
GTCTTTTCTTATTTCCGCGACCCATACAGCGACGAAATCGAAAAAACGTACGCCGAACATTGGGAGCAGTACCTTAAGAATCCAAAAGTCAAAAATCTGATTGTTTTTCTGGACAATCCATATATGCAAGGTTCAAGATTCCCATCTTTGATCAGTGGGCCGTCGGATCAATCACGCTCTCGTTCAGAACAATTGCGTAACGAATTGCGATTTACATACCTTCAAGATCTTCAGAGAAAGTACAGCAACCTCACAATCGTTGATCCTTTTGACTCGTTGTGTGATCAAGAAACTTGCTTTGGTGGCAAGAACGGAAAGGTTTGGTATCTAGACGAGGATCACTTAACAGTCTCGGGTGCAGCCCAACTTGAATCCGTCCTCTTCAAACTCCTGTCAAAGATCTGATGACAACAAAATCGACAGCGTTGCGCGTTAACGCCGCAATCAGTTCAGTGAGACGTAGTTGTGGCTCAGCGGCCAAGTCGAGCGAGGCGAACACGCTCTCGCTCTTTGGCATTGAACTCTTCTAAAACTTTCGGATCAAGAGTTTTTTCAAACCGCTCACGAGTAATCGTGTGGGTATCAGGGCCCGACAAACCGATGCGCAGGTCAGAACCTGCAGCACGAATGATGCGCAACAAAGTATCTAAAGTCGGCGACCGTGTGCCCGCTTCATACATTGAAATCGCTGCTTGGCTGGGCTTCGCTCTTCGCACAAGTTCGGCCTGTGAGATATTCGCATCGCGTCGTGCCCGACTAATGAGACTTCGCGAAAACAATTCTTTCGGCACTTTATTATTATATCGGATTAGATATACCGCATTTTCAATCATGCCCGCAATGTGTGAAACTTTTGCCGCAGTGGATGTCAAGTTTTGTGACGATTTCGCCAGCTGGCGACTAAATCGCCAAGTGGATTGCCCAGCTAACGGTTTAGCTAGAGGCGGCGTAGGTATTCTGCGGCGGCTTCTGCACCAAGTTCGGCGAGTTGCTCTGCCTTGAATGCTTCGCGCATTTTTGATTTCGGATGAATGTAACCGGCACCAATTACAACTTCATCTTTACCGCACATCACATATCTAGAAATTCGTTGGCCATGCGGTGATAACGACTTCCATTGCTCATACGGCATCGAGCGAACAACTGCTTCGCTACGAAACCATGGCGCGAAATATTCGATGTTTGGCATCGCGCGCACATCACGCGACAAATTTGGCGTTCCACCATGCCAGCAACGCAGGTCGCGAATGATTGCTGACCCGGCGGGTGCTGGGCAAAGTGTGCTGAGTTTCATCCACTCTGGTTCGTTGTACAAACTTGGGATTGGCTCACGCGAATTTTGAGTGCCAGGAATTTGTCGTATCGGACCATTCTCTGTTGTCAGATCAATCATTGGAAAATTAATCGTCACTGCGGGGACTGGCATCTCGCGCATAGTTATTCGCCCGCTCGGATCGTGCGGCTCTGCCCAAGTGTTATCTGAATGTAGACCTTGATATTCGATTGACCCTGGCATCGCGATGTCGCCACCGCCGCCAATCACGATGTAATTTGGCGAACCGAAAATTGCTGTAATAATCGGAGTCGTCGTCGGCATATCAATTAATTCAACCCATTCATTTTTGTGCAACATGTGGCGCGATGCAGAACTGCTACCAAATGAATATCGATGAGGTAATCCACCGGCACCACCACCGACTGAGCAATCTGGATCAACTGCCAACATCTCGTCAATCGCACGGTTAGCAGCACTTCGCATTCGTACAAGTTGCTCAGGCCGAATTGCATCGGCGACTACAACAAAACCATCGCGATGAAATAATTCAGCAGCACGTTCAACCTCAGATGGCGAAACAATTTCAAGACCACGAATGCCGTTGTGGTTCTTTAATCTCTCACGAAGTTTCGCCACATTTGGATCATTGAATTCACGTACCCAACCTGCACACGACGGGTCTCCTGCAACTAAATTTCTGTGCTCTGGAGTCGTTTCAATTTCGTTTTCTGGAGTATCAAGCCCGAGCGGATTGTCGTTGTACTTAATGTTTTCAGCGGATGCCCGATTGGCATGACCGTTCGGTGGCACCGATGAGTGCCAACCCTGTCGACCGAATTCGATCGACTGCTTAGTTGCGGCATCCCACTTATCATCAACTTTGTAATCCACAACCACCTCGCCGATAGTAGACGAAATTAAATTTTCTGCCAATTTATAATTAAAGCGCGAGAGTTGCCCGTGCGACGAGATCTGTACCAAAGGCTGTAAGAATCGCCAAATAACTTAAGCCTGTTGCCGCCATCACTGCTGAGTAACTTCGCTCTTTCAATGCCGCGCGAGTCAACCACGCGAGGATGCCAGTAAGCGATGCACATCCAACCCAGAAATAACCAAGAACGCCATTCCAGCCATCATCAATCGTGCCGTTGAGAACACTGATCATTCCAGTTGGCAAAATCATTACGAATATTTCGAGTGGCCAAATAACCAGCAACATATTTGTCAACTCATTAAGTAATTTGCGCGTCATTCCTGGCTGAACTAAATACCAATGGCCCAGCAGCATCAAATCTGTGACAGCACCGAGAAAAGCCGCACTAACGAGCACACGCAATAGATCAACCAAATTCGCATCGTTGCTTGTGACTACCGAAGCAACTGAACCAATTGCGCCGATTGCCACTGCGACTAAATCAAATTTTGAAGATTTTTTGGCCAATGTCGCAAAGGCAATTAACGCAACTCCGATGCTGGCGATTTCGCGGATTAGAACTTTGTCAAAATAGAAACCCGCGGCAACTGCGAAAATCGCAAGCGAGCCAAAAACCCCACGCAAAAGTTTTGAATAGCCAATTGAGATTTCTTGACTACGAAGCGTGAACCAAAGAAATGCAATACCGCCGGTTGCCCACTGCAATAAAAATGTCGCGGCGTCTAGGCGCATCAACCGACAACAACTAGTGAGTGATCGACATTGTTCATTGAAATTGGGCCGGCATCAGTTGCGACGACAATGTCTTCAAGACGCATTCCCCATTTGCCTGGCAAATAAATGCCCGGCTCAACACTGAACGCGTGACCTGCGGCAATCGTTAACTTATTGCCACTGACCATGTAAGGCTCTTCATGCGCTTCCATTCCAATGCCATGACCTGTGCGGTGAATGAAAAAATCGCCAAACCCAGCATCATCAATAATTCTGCGCGCGGCAGCATCAACTGATTCGCAAGTTGCACCAACAACACCAGCTTTAACACCTGCAGCTTGTGCTGCGTGCAAAACAGAATATGCACTAGTAATTTTCCGAGACGGCGTACCGACAAATACACATCGAGTGATGTCGCTGCAATATCCGTTCATCGTGCCGCCAAAATCGCACAGCACTATTTCATTTTTTTGAATAACTCGTGGGCCGGCATGGTGATGCGGGCTTGCAGCATTTTCGCCTGCGGCGACAATTGCGAAGTTGACGACATCATGACCTTGCTCAAGTAAGCGCGCCGAAATATCTGCGGAAACTTGTGCTTCGGTGCGACCAACGAGATCAATTTCGCCAGCCTGAAGTTGCATCGCTACACGATCGGCTGCTGCACCAGCTAGACGAAGCGCCTCAATCTCATTTAAATCTTTGGCCATGCGCATTGTCCCGACAACATCAACTGCGCGAACAAATTTTGCATTCGTTACGAAACTCATCAACTCAACCAAGAACCTTGCCCACATTTGATCGCCAACTGCAATAGTTTTGGCGCCGACAAGAAGTTTGGCGACGATTGAAACTGGGTTTTCAGTTTCGCCCCAAGGCACGATGCGAAACACATCATCAAATGGCGTCACTCGAGGAGCTTCAAGCCTTGGAACAACTAACGCCGCCACCGACTCGTGAGTTACAACAAGCATTGTTAAACGCTCGAGTGGCATCGCGTAATAACCAGTCAGATACGGCAGATCATGACCGACACTAAGTATCGCGGCATCTATTGAAAGCCGTTGCATCTCTTGACGCACGCGCGAGATTCGCGACGCATAAAGCGCACTCGAACTGAGAGTTTTGCTGCTGGTCATTTGCTGTCGAGTTTCCATTGCAAATTGACCGTTATGCAATTTATTTTACGCATCGTGATGCTCATGATCGGATACTGACAAGTTGAACAGAAACAGTTTGCTCGGCGGCATGCTTGGCATGATAACTAGATCTTGTCAACGGACTCGCTTCAACATGCTTAATGCCAAGTTTTTCACCGAACTCTGCGTATGCCGAAAACTCTGAAGGGTCTGCCCACCGCACAACAGGCAGATGATCTTGCGTTGGCCGTAAATATTGACCAATTGTGACAATCTGCACACCAACAGATGCCAGGTCGATCAGCGTTGCTTCAACTTCATCTTTGCTTTCGCCTAGACCCAACATGAAACCAGATTTCGTGACTAGACCTGCGGCATGAGCACGAGCCAATACAGACAAACTTCGCGCGTAGCCGGCCGATGGGCGAACTTGGCGTTGCAAACGCGCGACTGTCTCAATGTTGTGATTCAAAACATCTGGTCGCTCAAGAAAAATTGACTCAAGCGCGTCAGAGCCTTTGGCGTCTGAAATTAAAGTTTCAACACGTGTCTTCGGCGAGATGCGTCGAATTTCACGAACGCATTGTGCGACATGCGCCATTCCGCCATCGGGTAAATCATCGCGCGCAACCATTGTCAAAACTGCGTGTTCGAGATTCATTTTAAGAACAGCTTGAGCAACACGAAGTGGCTCGCTCACATCGGGCGCAAGTGGTTTGCGTGTGTCAATTAAACAAAAGCCACATGCGCGCGTGCAACGCTCGCCGAGCACCATCATCGTTGCTGTGCCATCAGCCCAACACTCTGACAAATTCGGGCAACCTGCTTCTTCACAAACTGTTACAAGATTCAAATCACGCAAAGTCTTTTTCGTTGCCAAGACTTCGGCACCATGACTCACATGAGGACGCAACCATTCGGGCTTACGTTCAGTGATCTGGATTTTTGACTCAGCGTTGAAGTTTTCAGTTACTGCCGCCAACGCAACATCATGGCGATCAAAATTTCCGTTTGTCCAACGCTCAGCCGCCAATTGCGCAACCACATCTGCAACTTGCTGAACCGAAAAGTTGAAGCCAAGTTCGGCGAGCGACGTGACCGGGTAATCGGCGATGCCACAAGGCACGATGTGCTCGCGCATATAACTCAGATCTGTCGAAACGTTTAATGCAAGCCCATGCATTGTGCGCCCACGAGAAACTCGAACACCGATTGCACAAATCTTTTTCGGAGTTGCCGACTGATGATCAATCCAAACACCTGGGTAGCCGGCGAAACGTCCGGCATTAACAACACCAAGATGAGCAAGTGTGTCAATCACTAGTTGCTCAACACCGCAAACATAAGCCTGCATATCGGCCGGCCCACCAACACCATGTTTTGCCTCAAGCGAAAGTATTGGGTAGATAACTAGTTGGCCTGGGCCGTGATAAGTAATATCACCGCCACGGTTGACTTTTACAAGTTCTGCGCCAACTTGCTCTGGGTCGCACTTAAGATTATTTTTCAGATCAGCACTCGGCCCATACGTGAAAACATGTGGATGCTCAAGCATCAACAAATGCTGGTTTGATGACTGCGAGAACATCGCAGTTTGTACTGCTAGCGCTTCGCGATAAGGCACTTTGCCAAGCCAACGAATATTAAGTTTCGTTGTAACTTTTGTATCTACTCGCGACACGAATTAGATCTCCGCTGACCAATCCTGTGTTTCAAGAACTCGCTTCACTTTTGCGAGAAATCCGGCTGCGTATGCTCCATCGAACGCACGGTGATCCCAACTCATTGCAAGATTACCAACTGGATGAATTGCAATACTCTCAGAACCATCGCTAAGTCGAGCGACAACTGGCTTGCGAATAATCGCATCGGTCGAAATAATTGCAACCTGTGGCTGATTAATGATTGGCATCGTAAGAACAGAGCCAGCAGATCCGTTATTTGAAATCGTAAATGTTCCACCTTGAATTTCGTCTGGGGTTAATTTCCGGCCGCGAGCACGCGTTGCAAGATCAGAAATTTCGCGAGCGATCGCACGCAACCGCTTACCGTCTGCACTACGCACAACAGGCACCAACAAACCATTGAATTCAATATCAACCGCAATGCCTAGGTCGACATAATTGTGAACAACTAACTTGTCGTCTTCGATACTCGCATTGAGATTTGGATATTCTGCCAATGCGTCAACAATTGCTCGAGCAATGAACGGAAGATAAGTCAGAGCAAAACCTTCTGATTGCTTCCATTGATCTTTAACTTGGTTTCTTGTTGCATCAACATTTGCATAGTCAACTTCGACAACGCTGAAAGCATGAGCACTGACCGCCTGCGACATAATCATGTGCGCTGCAGTGAGTTTGCGAATTTTTGTGAGCGGAATAATTGTTTCGCGCTCTGAACTTTGCGTTAACTTTGGCGCTTGAACAACCGGTGGCTGCGAAGCTGGCGCAACAGCCTTTGCTGTTTGAACTACTGGCGCCGGCGCTTGAATTACTGGCGCTGTCGGCGCTGCGGCAACAGGTGCCAAAATTTGCGGCGCTGATCCATTTTTATCGATGTAGTCCAAAACATCTTCACGAGTAATTCGACTACCAGGACCGGTTCCGACAAGCGTGTTGACATCAATGCCGTGATCCGCGACAAGTCGACGTACAACTGGCGAAAGTAATTTATTTGATGCGTTCGCCGGTAATTGAGTTCGTGTTGCGGTTGCAACATTTACAACTGGTAGTGCGGCGCGAATTGGCTCGGGTTGCACTACGGGTGCTTGAGCTACCGGCGCAGGCGCAACCGGCGCGACTATCGGCGCAGGCGCAACAACAGGCGCAGCCCCAGCACTTGCACTTGCACTTGCCGAACCAACAACTGCAATTACGGTGCCTACAGAAACCGTTTCACCTTCTTTGACACGAATCTCAGTCAGAGTGCCAGCAACTGGAGATGGAACTTCAGTATCGACTTTGTCAGTTGAAACTTCAAACAATGGTTCGTCAGCAGCGACAGTATCGCCAACTTTTTTAAACCATCGTGTGATTGTTCCCTCGGTGACAGTTTCGCCAAGTTGTGGAAGTGTGATATCAGCCATTTGATTCTCTTTCTAACTAGTCATGATTTAAGATTAAATTAAGATTGTTTTTGGATCGTCACGCATTGAAACTTCTGCCAGTCAACGAGAGAATTGTCTCGCCAAACAATTCGCTAAGACTTGGATGAGGCATTACAAATTCGGCGATCTCATCAACTGAAGCTTCCCAGTTCACAGCCAAATACCCTGCCGCTAGTTGCTCGGTCACCCAAGGCCCGACCATGTGAACTCCGAGAACTTGACCCGCAGTGCCATCTGCATTTTTTTTCGCGATCACTTTTACTAGCCCATCAATTTCACCAAGAATCATCGCGCGAGAGTTGGCACGAAATTGATGCTTTGCGACAACAACATCATGACCAGCCGCGCGTGCTTGCTCTTCTGATGGACCAGCCCATGCAACCTCTGGGTGACAATAAATCGCCCATGGCACACGGTCATACATAATTGGATACGCATTTTCGCCTCGCAAATGCTTAATCGACAAAATTGCTTCGGCATATGCAACGTGTGCAAGTTGCGGAGTATTGATTAGATCACCGATCGCGTAAACGCCAGGTTCACCGGTTTGGCAATATTCATCTACTGCGACGAATCCGCGATCGTCGACTTTAACTGCTGTGCCACTCAGCCCTAGTGCATCAGAAAACGCACGACGCCCAATTGACATGATCACGACATCAATAATCAGCGGATCACCGGTCGCAAAAGTAATCTGCGTTGAACCATCTGGCAACGAACTTTGACCAGTAACGACAATGCCAGTTTTGATACTGATTTTCTTTTTTGTGAAACTCTTAACAACGACGTTTGCAACGTCAGGGTCTAGACCAGGCAAAATCTTTGGTGCACCTTCAAGAATCGTGACCTGCGAACCAAGATCTGCAAAAGTCGACGCGAACTCGCAACCGATTGCACCACCACCAATTACTGCAATCCGCTTTGGAATCGTATTTAACATCAAAACTTCATCAGAGGTCATGATTGATCCACCGATCGGAAAGCCTTTGATCGTGCGAGGCACTGAACCACTTGCCAAAATCACATTCTTGGCTTGAATTTTTGTTGCAGTGCCGTCAGCAAGTTGAACATTTACAACTCGGTTTGCTTCAAGCGATCCAGTGCCGAGCAAATACGTAACTTTCTTTGACTTTGTCAAACCGGTCAAACCTTTAACCAAGCCATCAATAATGCGCGCTTTACGCGCTTGGCTAACTGAAAAATCGACACCCGACGAAGTTGCGTTGATCCCAAACTCTGAAGCATGAGCGACATGGCGATTGGCGGCTGCTGTTTCTAAAAATGCCTTTGCCGGGATACAACCACGATTTAGACAGGTTCCGCCGATTGTGTCGCGCTCAACCAACGCCACGCTCATGCCACAAGAGGCTGCATAAAAAGCTGATGCGTAGCCACCAGGACCTCCGCCGATTACAACGAGATCAAATTGGTCTGTCAAGGTTTCTCTTTCTTCTGAATACCTGCTTTATCGTAGCGGTTCAGCCTCGTGACAGAACTATAAATTTGCGACAGAACTGTACGTTATAGCCGACTTATCGTGACATTAAGAACAGTTGCAACGAACCTGCGAACAAAATAGCCAAGCCACAAAGTAATGCAAAAAAAATCAACTTTCGGGTGCTCATAGAGAATCAGGCTACGGCTGATCTCAGATTATTTCGCCCTAAATGAGTTACTCTTGTCAAAGTGAACAAGTCATTAAAACTAAGTGGACAAATTTTCGCTTCCATTTTAATACTTACAGTTGTTGGTTGCGGTTCAGATTCTGCAAAACAAACTGACCCATCAAACACTTTAGAACAAGCGACACCGGCAACAGAGTCGACACAAGCGACACGATCGACACGGTCGACACAGTCGACACAGTCGACACAGGCATCATCGCCAGCGATTTTTTCGGCGACGCTGTTGAGTGGTGCAACATTTGAAAGCACAAAAGTTTTAGAGTCGCAGCCACTTGCGCTCTGGTTTTGGGCACCGGGTTGACGGGCATGCAAATCAGAGTCTTCCTCGGTCGAGGCTGCATACAAAACTTTTAAGGGCAAAGTTCAAGTCACTGGCGTCGCATGGAACGGCAGCGGCGGAGACATGCAAGATTTTGTAAATGAAAACGGTCTTTCGTTCACGAACATCAACGACTCGAACGGTGAAGTTTTCGCGCGATTCAATGTGCCGTACCAACCAGCGTGGGTGTTTATCGCCAAAGATGGCATTGTCACGACAAGAATCGGTGTGCTTTCAGATTTAGAATTAGAACAAGAATTAAACAGACTGGCGAGCAACTAATGGGTATTCGTGACTACGGCAAGCGGCTTAACGCTGACACCCAAGAGATTGACACACAGCGACTTTGTCAGCGGTTTAAAGACACTGGTTTTACTTCACTTGAAGACTTGCAATTGCGAACGCGCACAAAAATTGCTGGAGAAGTTAAACGCATGCGCACCAAACCACGCAGTGGGATA